>NZ_JBXSQJ010000006.1:0-112829 GCF_057063585.1 Gilliamella sp. X-60
TTATTCCTAAAATTCATACCGTTTATTTTTATTATGCTATTGGTTTATCGCGATATCATTGTTTTTATGCTGACTATTTTCAATATAAGCGATAATGCAAACAGAGTATAAACGATTTTAACGCAAAATTTAACCTTTTTAATCAATATCTTTGTTTAATATGAATAATTTCAGTTAGTTAAACCAGTAACTGATAGCGGCTTAACCCCTTTGTTAAATAAGGGATTTAAGCAATCTTATTCTTTATCAAAAATAATTTATTAAATGATTGCATTTAAAATAGTTGCACGCTGAAACGGTATAGAATCCTGAATATTTTTTACAAGAATTACGCCTTTTTAATAAAGAAACACCCTGTTTTATTGCTAACTATGTTATAACTATAAGAAATTTAAAGATTAATTGGTAGAATAAAAAAAGTGCAATATCTCCTATTTTATTTTTAATATTAATTTAATAAAAACAATGTGTTATAAAATAATTGTTGTTTTAAGAATAATCAAAAAAGTTGGTAGAAATTTAAACTAAAATATTTTAATTATAAAACAAAATGTTATAATTGGTCTGTTCCCTATACACATAGGGATAAACCGGCAAAATCATAGTGTGGATCAATCCCCGCACGCTGTTCCCTATACACATAGGGATAAACCGCAATGTTATAATTTCAGTCACATCATCTAAATCTGTTCCCTATACACATAGGGATAAACCCCAAGTATTGGATGGATGAGTATTCCTGCGCCTCTGTTCCCTATACACATAGGGATAAACCGAACAGCGATAAGCGCTATTGATAATGACCGGTCTGTTCCCTATACACATAGGGATAAACCGATAAATAGTGCAATATTTTATTAATATGTTTCCTGTTCCCTATACACATAGGGATAAACCGGCATTGATAATCATGAAGCTAAATGTTTTTCACTGTTCCCTATACACATAGGGATAAACCAGCTGAGCGCATTATCGCTGAGGCTCTTGGCTTACTGTTCCCTATACACATAGGGATAAACCGCTCTTGCCGAAACAATTGCTTTAAACGTAAGTCTGTTCCCTATACACATAGGGATAAACCGCCGTGTCTGGTTGTAGAATTAAATTTAGATATCTGTTCCCTATGCACATAGGGATAAACTGCCCGATTTTGAGCTTTTTTAAAAAACACCCCACTGTCCCCTATAAAAATAGTTTTTTGCTTGTCATTACTGAATATGCTTGAATATGCTCAAGAGAATATAAAGGTTGCATGTTTTTTCATTAGGTTAAGTATGCAGTCTTTACTATAACATGGGTATTTCTTGAAACTTTTGACAAAAATCAGTCACTTTTATTGATACAATTTGCATACTTTCTGATTTATTTATATTTAAATACTTTTGATCGTGGCAAATACTCTATTTTTAGTGGTTTTATTTTATAGAAGTTGCTCCAGCCAACTAGCTTCTCATTTTTGGTATTTATAAAATAAAAAAACAGCCTGTTTTTAGACTGTTTTTTTAAATTTTCAAACCAGTTTTAGGAACGGTTAGCTATTCCCACTCTATAGTGGCTGGCGGTTTTCCGCTTATATCATATACGACACGAGAAATACCATTAACTTCGTTGATGATTCGATTGGATACTCTCCCTAAAAAGTCATAAGGTAAATGAGCCCAGTGTGCGGTCATAAAATCGATGGTTTCAACAGCACGCAGTGAAACGACCCAGTCGTATTTGCGACCGTCACCCATTACGCCAACCGAACGTACTGGTAAAAATACGGTAAAGGCTTGGCTGACTTTGTGGTATAGATCAGCTTTATAAAGTTCTTCAATAAAAATAGCATCAGCTTGACGTAACAAGTCGCAATACTCTTTTTTTACTTCACCAAGTACTCGCACGCCTAAGCCTGGTCCTGGAAATGGGTGACGATAAAGCATATCATAAGGTAGCCCAAGTTCTAAACCAACTTTGCGGACTTCATCTTTAAATAGTTCTCGCAAAGGTTCGACCAAGCCCATTTTCATATCTTCGGGTAAGCCACCAACATTATGATGTGATTTGATTACATGGGCTTTACCAGTATCAGCAGCGGCCGATTCAATAACATCAGGATAGATTGTGCCTTGAGCCAGCCATTTTACATCTTTTAATTTTGCTGCTTCTTCATCAAATACAGCAACAAATTCACGTCCAATAATTTTGCGTTTAGCTTCAGGATCAGCCTCACCTTTTAGTGCAGCTAAAAAGCGATCTTCGGCATTTACGGCAATAATGTTTAAGCCAAATTTATTACCAAACATGTCCATAACCTGTTGCGCTTCGTTCAAGCGTAATAAGCCATGATCAACAAATACACAAGTTAATTGATCGCCAATCGCTTGGTGCAATAACAATGCTGTAACAGAAGAATCCACTCCACCCGATAAACCGAGTAAGACTTTGTCATTGCCAACCTGTTCTTTAATTCGAGCAATAGCATCGGTAATAATTGAAGATGGCGTCCAAAGTTTTTCGCAGTGACAGATATCAATCACAAAACGTTGCAATAACTCGAAACCTTTAACTGTATGAGTCACTTCTGGATGGAATTGAACACCATAAAATTGTTTTTCGTCATTAGCCATAATAGCAAATGGGCAAGTTTCAGTACGACCAATCAGAGTAAAACAGTCAGGCAAGGCTGTTACTTTGTCACCGTGACTCATCCAAACATCAAGTTGATGAATACCTTGTTGGCTTGTGCTATCCAATATGCCATCAGTTAATTTTGACGATCCCACAAGATCCACTTTAGCATAACCAAATTCACGTTGGTTAGAGCCAGTCACTTGACCACCCTTACCAACTTGAATCGCCATAGTTTGCATGCCATAACAGATCCCAAGCACGGGTACACCTGCATTAAAGACATATTCTGGAGCTCGTGGGCTATTAGCTTCTGTGGTACTTTCTGGACTTCCTGATAGAATAATACCTTTAGGATTAAATTGTTTAATTTTTTCTTCTGATACATCCCACGGCCAAAGTTCACAATACACACCAATTTCACGAATTCTGCGAGCAATTAATTGGGTAACTTGCGAACCAAAATCAAGAATTAAAATACGCTGCTGGTGGATGTCTTTTTTCATCAATTTTATTCCTAAACTATGAACTAATACAAAATTAGGCTGATATTGTACCATTTACCAATTAAATTGAGAGCATTAATTAAAAACAATTATAAATATTTTATATTATTAATAATTTTGAAATCATCTTATTACAAAGTTCAATATCTAGTCATCAAATTAACCTTGTAATAAGTCAACAAATCAAAAACTTGAATTTTCTTTACTTAATTAATAAGTAAACTTATAACAAGCTAACTTATTAAAAGGAGACACTATGAATACCATTTCAATTTCTTTCATATTACCAACCAAAGCTAAACCAACTCAAATTTGGCAATACTATACTGATCTTAATTTAAGAAAATTATGGGAAACTGATCTTGAAGACTTTCGTATATTTGGTGACTTAAAAACAGGGTCTAAAGGTATTTTCAAATTACAAAATATACCGGAAATGGAGGTGACTTTATCAAAAATTATTGATGAGCAAGAATTTACAGAACAATTTGATATGCCTGAAATAGGTTTACTGTTTTTCTCACATCAGATTATTGAAATATCGCATAATCAATATGCATTAAAATCAGAAATTTCTCTAAAACCGGATCCAAAAATGGATACTAAAGCATCCTATGATTTTATAAAACAGATTTCAGATGATATTATAGATAAAACTTACAAATTAAATGGCTTAGTTGAAGGGTAAATTATGACAAAGGACAATAAGTTTTTGACTCAATTCCAAACTGATTCTGAATCTATTGGTTTTATTTTTATGAAAACTTATTCGTCCTGGCATACGAATATCAAAAATTGCTTGAAAAAACAGTCTATCACTCATCCTCAATTTATAGTGCTTGCAACGCTTGCTTATCTATCACAGCAACCAGACGAAATAACACAAGTTATTTTATCAAATAAAACAAATATCGATGTGATGACAATTTCCCAAATATTAGAGAATTTAGAAAAAAAAGATTATATAAAACGCTCTTGCTCAATTAAAGATAATCGAGCAAAATCCATTCAATTAACACAAAAAGGATTGAATAAAGCAAATGAAACTGTACCTTTGGTTGAACAAATAGATAAAGATTTTTTTTCAACATTACAAGGTGATAAAGAACAATTTATGGAAATGTTATTAACACTATTAAAAACCAACATGAAGGGATAAAATCATTTATAAATTTTTATTATTTATTGTTTTTATCAACTTTGAATGCTTGGACTTGACTTAAAATAAGTTTTTGAAGACTTTGTCTCAAATTTCTAGAACAAAATACTTTAAAACTGAATCGTTATAACTCAACCTTTTAAAGCTCATTACTTGACTAAATTTAATTAAAAAAGGTGATATTACATCACCTTTTATCTATAGTTAGAACGTTTTGCTAAACTTATTTTGCAGCGTTTTGTTCTTGTGCTGATTGAATTGCGGTTAATGCAATGGTGTAGACAATATCGTCAACTAATGCACCACGAGACAAATCATTAACAGGTTTACGCATACCTTGTAGCATAGGACCAATCGAAACAAGATCCGCAGAACGTTGTACAGCTTTATATGTAGTATTACCTGTATTAAGATCAGGGAAGATAAATACTGTTGCTTTACCTGCTACTTGTGAATTTGGCGCTTTCGATTTTGCTACATCTGGCATTACCGCGGCATCATATTGCAATGGACCATCGATCATAAGATCTGGACGTTTTTCTTGAGCAATGCGAGTTGCTTCTTTCACTTTTTCAACATCAGCACCTTGACCCGAGCTACCTGTTGAGTAAGAGATCATCGCAACGCGTGGTTCAATACCAAAGGCAATTGCTGTATCAGCTGATTGAATCGCAATTTCGGCTAACTCTTGTGCATTTGGATCTGGATTAATTGCGCAGTCACCATAAATATACACTTGATCAGGCATTAGCATAAAGAATACTGATGAAACAAGTGAACTACCCGGGGCAGTTTTAATTAATTGTAATGGTGGACGGATAGTATTAGCAGTTGTATGCACAGCACCTGACACTAAACCATCAACTTCATTTGCTTCAAGCATCATTGTACCAAGTACTACATTATCAGCTAATTGCTCACGAGCAATTACTTCTGTCATACCTTTATTTTTACGTAATTCAACTAAACGAGGTACATATTTTTCACGAATTAATTCAGGATCAACAATTTCAACACCTTGACCTAAGCTCACACCTTGAGAAGCGGCAACTTTACGCACTTCGTCCGGATTACCAATTAATACGCATTTAGCGATATTTCGCTCAGCACAAATTGCGGCTGCTTTAACTGTTCTTGGTTCATCACCTTCTGGTAATACCACTACTTTTTTCGCATTACGCGCAAGTTCAGTTAATTGGTAACGGAATGCAGGAGGAGACAGACGACGTGCAGAATTTACCACCTCATTTAATGATTTAACCCATTTAGCATCGATATGGTCAGCCACATAATTTTGGGTGTTTTCCATACGATCTTTATCATCAACAGGGATTTCTAAATTGAATTGTTGTAAATTAATCGACGTTTGGAAAGTGTTAGTTTTAACTGTAAATACAGGTAACCCCGTATCAAAAGCAGGTTGGCATAATTTTGCGATTTTTTCGTCGATTTCGTAACCACCAGTTAAAAGCACACCACCAATAGCCACACCATTCATAGCAGCTAGACTAATCGTCACTAATACATCAGCACGATCGGCAGAAGTCACTAACAGTGCATTTGGTTGTAGATGACTGATAATGTTAGGCACACTACGTGAGCAGAAAGATATATGTTTAATACGGCGGTTTTTGATATCACCTTCATTAATAATTTTTGCGTCAAAATGTTTAGCGATATCAATAGAACGACAAGCACTTAAATCCATATTCCAAGGAATACATCCAAGTACTGGCAATGGGCTATGTGCATTTAAATCATCGATAGTGATTTTTTTATCATCAAATTTAGGAGTGTGATAAATTTCAGCAACATCAGGACGAGCAAGGCTTTGTTCTTCAACTGGCGCATTAACTTTATTAACAATCACACCAACGATTTTTTCGTTTTTAATGCCACCAAAGTTAGATCGAGCAATTTCAATGCGATCTCTAAGTTGCTCTGGCGTATCTTTGCCCATATTGACCACAAAAATAATTTCGGCACCAAGCGTTTTAGCGATATTATTATTGAGTTCATTAGCAAAAGGATAATCAGACGTGGGTACAATACCTTCAACCAAAACAACATCAGCACCTTTCGTGTTTTCAGCATAAAGGGCTACGATTTCTTCCATTAACACATCTTGTTGATTTAAACCTAATAGGTTTTCAACATGGCTCATTTTAAGCGGTTTTAGTGTTGGGATTGAAGTGTTATGACTAACTAACGTTGTGGTATTGTCTGGCGCATCACCACCCGCTCTAGGTTGTGCTACTGGTTTGAACACGTTTAAGTTAATACCTTGACGCTCCATAGATCGAATAACACCAAGACTCACACCCGTTAATCCAACATTGGTACCAGTAGGAATGAGCATAATAGTACGAGACATAATTGTTACCTCTTAATTCTTTTTATATAAAAAACAAACCGCCATTTAGGCGGTTTTAAATATTTATTACGCAGTTAGGCGCGCAGCATCTTGAGCAATAACAAGCTCTTCATTAGTTGGGATTACCATCGCAATAGCTGAACCATCTTTGGTGATTGTGCCACCTTTACCAAAACGTGCAGCTAAGTTACGCTCTTGATCAAGTTCAAAACCAAGAATAGTTAATTTTTGTAATGCCATACGACGCACTTCTTCAGCATTTTCACCGATACCACCAGTAAAGATGATAGCATCTAAACGACCATCTAAAAGCATTGCATAACCACCAATATATTTAACTAAACGGTGAACAAACACATCTAAAGCGTTTTTAGCGTTTTCATCTGTTTCGTAATTATCGGTAACATAACGACAGTCGCTACTTACACCAGTCAAACCTAATAAACCTGATTTTTTGTTTAAAAGATTATTAATATCAGCAACCGACATTTTTAAATTGTCGTGTAAGAAGAACATAATAGCTGGATCGATGTCACCACTTCGTGTCCCCATGACTAAACCTTCAAGTGGCGTTAAGCCCATTGAAGTTTCGACACATTTACCGTTTTTAACAGCAGTGATTGATGCACCATTGCCTAAGTGACAAGTGATCACATTTGTTTCTTCAACTGGTTTATTTAATAATTTGGCTGCTTGTTGGCTTACATAATAGTGACTTGTACCATGTGCGCCATAACGACGGATACCATGTTCTGTGTATAATTCGTTCGGAATCGCGTATAAATAAGCTTCTTTTGGCATTGTAGTATGGAAAGCTGTATCAAAAACAGCCACATTTTTATTTTTTAAATGTGGAAAAGCAGCAAATGCTTCACGAATACCAATTAAATGCGCAGGGTTATGTAATGGAGCAAACGCCGCCGCATCTTCAATACCTTTTAAGACTGAATCATCAATCACAACTGACTTTGTATATTTTTCACCACCATGAACAATTCGATGACCAATAGACTTAATGCTGTCTAATAATTCTGGTTTTTGAGGGAAAATACTATTAACAATAAATTTAATGGCTTCACTATGTGCAGCGCCTGCACCTAAAGATGCTTCACCTTTAACGCCATCAAGTTTCCACTTAATACGTGCATCAGGCAGGTTAAAACATTCGGCTAATCCAGAAAGAAATTCATCACCGTTTTCAGGGTTTATAATAGCAAATTTTAATGATGAACTTCCGCAATTAAGAACAAGAGCGTTATTACTTGATGACATAGTAATTCCTATAGATTGAATAAAAAGATATATACCAATCAAAATTGGTAACTAAGCACATGATTTAAAATCAATGTGACTACGCTAAGGTGACTTCTGATATCTTACTTTTTGAGATAGAATAGAGAGAGTCCCCAATTTGAATGGTACTATTTTAAGATAATAAGAAGTGAATGTCGAGGAGTCACAAAAATATGAATCTAATAAACACATTTAAAGCTGGGCAAAGGTATATGAAGCTTTGCCCAACTGACAAACAACTAGCGCATTCATTTCCTGAATTAAAAATCATTAACCTCATAAAAACCGCAACTCAATACGTACCCCCTATCGTTATTGGTTTGCTGGTTTGGCAATATTACATGCCAGCACAAATTGCGGTCACGGCAATAACAATACTATTTACCTTAAGCCTGCCACTACAGGGGATTTTTTGGTTAGGAAAACGTGCGTTATCGCCCCTACCCCTTAACTTAATTGACTGTTATAACCAGTTAAAAACAAAATTAATAGCTAAAAAAATCATCACTGAAAATAGTATACAAAATAACAAATTGACATTTGAAGCATTTATGAAACTTATCAATCTAGCCAAATTGCACTTAGGCGATTATTTTGGCCTAGATGATGATACTCCACCTTATAACGAAGACTAACTGCAATGGCAAATTTACTCACTACACTACAAAAACAAATTGACCAATTAGAACAACAAGTTCATTTGGCTAACGAACAGAAATTTAAAGAGCCTTATTTTGACGAACAACTTTTTCATACCAATAAAATTGTCACAGATAAAACGTTTTACTTTGAAAAAATCAAACAAACGTATCAAGCATTAGTCGCAAATATCGAATCAGAAAAAATTGAGCAAATTACTTTTTTATCAGAAACATTAGTCAACCAAATGGCTGCCCTAACGCGCGAACTTGCCACCCATAACTTGCGCCAAAAAGAACCCAAAGCCATTATTGAAGAAACCCTAGCCCAAAAACACGTGCGCCATTTAGATTATTTGCGCCGATTACAAGAAATGAAATACGAGCTAGAACTATCACAAGACGTCATCAACCAAAGCAAAATAGCCGCACTTGATAACCGAATTTACCGTTGTGAACAGGCGATTAAGAAGATTGAATTAGAAATTGAAAATGATATTGATGGATAAATTTAAGATAAGTTTATATTAAACTCGATGATAAAATACAGCTAAGCACCACCTATAAGCGTATATTAGTATATAGCTAAATCAGATCGACAAAAACCTGTTACAAAATCCATTAACTCTAAAATCACATCTTCATTATTCGTATATCTTAATTTTTGCAAACATGCATACATGCAATCTTTTGATATACCTTTATTTTTGAAATAGACCAGTGTTTTTCTAATGTCTAATAGGTTGTGATTTTCAGATATTTGTTGTGCGATACAATCCATTAATATTTGTTGATAGAGTATGTTATCATTCAGGTTTTTATCCACTAATGATTACCTTTACCGAACTGTTTAAAAAAATGTTGTTAATATATGTTATTAACAACGTTTTATCAATTTCACTAAATTCAATAATCATTTTTTTAGCCCGTACTTGTTCGGTGTTATGCTTATTTATCTCTATGGTAAGTATGTTTGCTTTCAAAACAATTCGTTTAATTGCTTTAGCCACTTCTATCCCAGTTAGATGCGTTTGAATACCAATTGATTCATCTACATCTACATCATCCTCATCATATCGAGATAAGATTAAGTAATGGTTGGAGGATATTGGATCGTCACTGATGCCAATAATAAACACTCCATTTTCGGTATAACAGTTGGTGGTATTTGCTAAAAATTTTATTTCACTATTCGTTATATTTTCTTTCATATCGTGTTTCTTGATAACATTTACATCAGTGCTTGTAATTATATGCTCTTAACATTATCCAAAATAGAATAATTTAAACAACCTTAGCCTAGTTATTTACTATAATTTTATCTAATACCTTTTTGGTAATGATAGTGTTCAAGCATTTGCTCATTATTTTGTATACACCAATCATAACCACCAATATCTATTGGCATTTTAGTTAAAACGCCAGTTAACTTATTAAGCTTTACCCAGTTATCTGCATTTTCAAGAGACGAAAATACCGCAGACACCATTGAAACGTCATCTCGCTTAAAAACCCACACCCAACGATATTCTTTCATACTATTTCACCTAATAACTCATCTATTCATTTTCCAACTTAGTAAAAATAACCTTCCAAATAGTCACACATAATTTTATATACAAATTTGTCTTTATGCTAATAAACCGTCTTGGGTTGAATCTTTTTCAATAATCTACTTATATACTCTTTTATTTAAAAGCATCTTGATTGATGCTCCCCATAAAGAAAATTTTTAATAAAATCGCTGCTAGTTTTCATTCACTGTAAATATTCGAACTAAATACCGTCTTATTCCTAATGCAATCTCGTATAAATAGATTGCATTGCTTTATTCTACAACATGTAAACGGTATGTTTTTTATATTCAAAGCAACACTTGATTTTATTTAAAAGCAAGTTAATTGTTTAAGCTAAAAACGATCATTCTCACTCATCACTTCTACTTATATTATAACCAATAGCAACTTTACTTAACTATTGATATTCAAAAATAGACATTATTCTTATACCCAAAATGAATATTGTTATAATGATTAATTAGTACCATCTTTTTTCGTTCTATTTATAATAAGTGTTATTAGCAAAACAACGCCATGCTATTTCCTTTATAGCAATTAACAAGGATTCTAATATGAGTAAAATATTTGATGATAATTCACAAACCATTGGTCATACTCCGCTGGTTCGTTTAAAACACTTTGGTCATGGCAATATATTAGCTAAAGTTGAATCGCGCAACCCCAGCTTTAGTGTTAAATGTCGCATTGCATCTAACATGATTTGGGATGCCGAAAAACGTGGTTTATTAACCTCTGATGTTGAATTAATCGAACCAACAAGCGGTAATACAGGTATTGCACTAGCGGCAGTTGCTGCTGCTCGTGGCTATAAATTAACTTTAACCATGCCTGAAAGCATGAGCATTGAACGTCGAAAACTGCTAAAAGCCTTAGGTGCGAATTTAATTTTAACTGAAGCAGCTAAAGGGATGAAAGGCGCAATCGAAAAAGCCGAAGAAATCGTGGCAAGTGATCCTAAAAAGAACCTCATGCTACAACAATTTAGTAATCCTGCTAACCCAGAAATCCACGAAAAAACAACAGGACCGGAAATATGGCAAGATACCAATGGTCAAATCGATATTTTTATTGCTGGTGTCGGAACGGGCGGTACATTCACTGGCGTAACGCGTTACATCAAAAAAACACAAGGCAAAAATATTACTGCGGTTGCCGTTGAACCCACCAATTCACCCGTCATTAGCCAAGCACTAGCAGGCGAAACTATTAAGCCTGGACCGCATAAAATTCAGGGCATTGGAGCTGGTTTTATTCCTACAAATCTTGATTTAAGTTTAATTGATATAGTTGAAAAAGTATCAAACGAAGACGCGATCGAAACAGCTCGCGAATTGATGGAAAAAGAAGGTATATTAGCTGGGATATCATCGGGTGCTGCCGTTTTTGCTGCGGATCGCTTAGCAAAATTACCTGAATATGCCAACAAAACCATTGTGGTGATTTTGCCATCTTCTGGGGAGCGTTATTTAAGTACCGATTTATTTAGTGGTATTTTTACTGAAAAAGAACTCGGTTAAATCAAAATTAGTAATATAAAATCAGTAATAAAAAAACGTGATTTATCCAATAATCACGTTTTTTATTAACATTAAATCGCTCTCAACCTTAACCTAATTATCCTGAATAATGCCAAAATGGCGATACGCATGTGGTGTTGCGATTCTGCCACGCGGTGTTCGTTGAATATAACCTTGTTGAATTAAAAACGGTTCGAGCACATCTTCTATCGTTTCGCGCTCTTCACCAATTGCAGCGGCAATATTATCTAATCCGACAGGACCGCCCATGAATTTTTCGATAATAGCTAGCAACAATTTGCGATCCATATAATCAAAACCCTCATTATCAACATCAAGCATATCTAGCGCTTGAGTTGCGATTTTTTTGTCGATAATCCCTTTTGATTTTACATCAGCATAATCGCGTACACGTCGCAAAAGACGATTGGCAATTCGCGGTGTACCACGAGAACGTTTAGCAATTAAATGTGCACCTTCATCTGACAAATCCATACCTAAAAATTTAGCGCTACGGCTAACAATATATTCTAAATCCTCAACTCGATAAAACTCAAGGCGCTGCACAATACCAAAGCGATCTCGCAGTGGCGAAGTTAACGAACCTGCTCGAGTTGTTGCACCAATTAATGTAAAAGGAGGAAGATCGATTTTGATTGAACGCGCTGCTGGCCCTTCGCCAATCATAATATCTAATTGGTAGTCTTCCATTGCGGGGTATAAAATTTCTTCAACTACAGGGGAAAGTCGGTGGATTTCGTCAATAAACAGCACATCGTTAGGCTCTAAATTGGTCAGCATGGCAGCTAAATCGCCGGCCTTTTCTAATACAGGGCCTGATGTAGTGCGTAAATTAACATTCATTTCGTTGGCCACAATATTGGCTAACGTTGTTTTACCAAGTCCTGGAGGGCCAAATATAAGCACATGGTCGAGCGCATCATGACGCTGTTTAGCGGCTTGAATAAAGATTTTCATCTGCTCGCGAACTTGCGGTTGACCTATGTATTCGTCCAAATATTTAGGACGAATTGCACGATCTAATGATTCTTCTTCTTTTTGCACTTGTGGGGCAATTAAACGATCCGCTTCAATCATAATCAATCCCTATTTATAATGCTGATTTTAAGGCTTCACGAATCAGCGTTTCGCAATCCATGTCAGGAATAATCACTTTATTAATAATACGGCTAGCTTCTTGTGGTTTGTAACCTAATGCAATTAAAGCCGAAACCGCCTCACTTTCAATTTGATTAGCCGTTTTTTGAATGCTACCTATTTCAACAGTCGAGCTAGGACTTGACGATTGTTCACCAAAATGTTTAATGCGATCTTTCATTTCAACAATTAACCGCTGTGCAGTTTTATTGCCCACGCCCGGCAGTTTAACTAAGGTTTTAATTTCACCTTGTTCAACAGCACTAATAAATTGCGACGCTGACATGCCTGATAAAATGGCTAATGCCAATTTAGGCCCCACGCCATTAACTTTAATGAGTTCACGAAACAATTCACGCTCTTGTTCTTGATTAAAACCATACAATACTTGCGCATCTTCACGCACGGCAAAATGGGTTAACACAATGACTTCTTGCCCGTTTTCGGGCAATTCATAAAAACAGGTCATCGGCATAAACACGTCATAACCAACGCCAGCGACTTCAATCAGCACTTTAGGGGGTTGCTTTTCAATAATGGTGCCACGTAAACGACCAATCACAATATATCCTTAATAATAAAGCGTAACAAATAAGCAAATAATAAGGTGTAGTTTACCTGATAGCAAAAAAATAATAAAGAAAAACTGTATAAATAGACAGTTAAATCAAATATTAATTACAGCAAATATCATTTAACTAAATGATATATGGAGCAAATTTATATATAATACTGGTAAAAATGGCCGATTTGTTTATAGCGTTGTAATTATTCAATAATCAAAAATGATGTTTTAAAGTCATAATTTATTCCATTAAGGAGCGTTAGATATATGATTAGTCAGATAAAAAAACTTTGTAAAGATAAAAATAATGAAGATGCCTATTATGGATTTATAAGAGCTTTGGATGAAGGAAAGGATTATTATTTTGCTAAAAAGGATTTTGATAATTTACCTATAGAAGAAATAGAAATAGGCCTACGAGTGGCATTTACTGCAAATGAAAAAGATTCAGGTCAACGATTTGCAACAAATATCAAAATTATCAAAGATCAAGCAACAGAAAACAATGAACAGAGTTTGTCTGATAATAAATCTTTGGCAAATAAAATTGATGCCAAAGGCTATCAAACACTTTTAATAAATTCAGTCCAACAGATCAAATACATTGATGATCCACTAGCGTTTGAAGACTCAGTCTTCAATTTATTAAAAGTGATTGGTTTAAACAAAATATTTCAATTTGATCGTGATAATCAAGCGGGTAAGGCCGATGGTTTTTTTATTATCGAAAATTTAGCTGTAATGTATGACTGTACGCTACAAAAAAACTTTGAATCGTTTAAAGAAGAACAAATAGAAAACTACATCAATAAACTGAACCAAAAAGCACAATTAACCTTCAACATTAAAAAAAATGACGGCGGAATCACCCCTAAAACGATTCCATTAACGGGCAAAAATAAACAAGTTTGGATCATTACCAAAGGAGAAAGCAAGGAGATAAGCGATTTTGATAATGTAAAAGTCAAAGAAATTTCGATATATGATTTGTGTGAAATTTACAAAAAGCGGTTAAGCGATATTACTTATGATAATGAAAAATTAGTAAACGATTTTATTTTTATTGGAAAATAATTTTAGCGAAAAAAGCGGAAAGGAAAAATGATTGCCTTTCCGCCTACTGTCAAAATAATCTACGCTTAAAACGGCATTTTAAAACCTGGCGGTAATTGCATTCCACCAGTAACTTGTGCCATTCTTTCTTTTTGTGCATCATCTAAACGACGAGCCGCATCGTTATAAGCCGCAGCAATAAGATCTTCTAACATCTCTTTATCATCTTCAGTCATAAGTGACGGATCGATTTCAACACGTTTGCAATTATGTGTACCATTAACCGTTACCTTAACTAAACCTGCACCCGATTCGCCTGTCACTTCTAATTTAGCGATCTCTTCTTGGGCTTGTTGCATTTTTGCTTGCATTTGTTGGGCTTGTTTCATTAAATTACCCAAACCACCTTTTCCACCTGAAAACATAATAATTCCTCGTTAAAAAAATATCGCCATGATTATACAGGACGAACACTTGATTCATCAATCTTGGCATCAAAATATCGACAAATTGTTGCCACTTTTGGATCTTCGGCAATAGTTATCTTTGCTTGCGCTAGTTTTTGTTGATATAACGCTTCACGCATTTCAATGGGCGTTTTATAGTCTTGATTATCATCAACAATAATCTTTACATTAAGCTCTTGCTTGCGATGTTCACAAAGTGCTTTTTGCACTTTAGCCACATTATTGGCCGAATTAATCAAATGTTTAACGGCTGAACGCAGATGTAGCACAATAGTGTTATTGTCGATCTGTTCAAACCCAGAGTTGACCGCAATTTGCTTAATCAAAGGTGACAAATCTAATTGCTCAATTTCGGCACACCACGCATCTTTTTGTGCCATTTCGTCAATCAATTTTTTTGCCATTTCGGGGGTTTTATCACCGTTAAGTGATTCACGAAAAGCTTTGGTATTCACCACTAGCTCTTCTTTCATGGCAATCAAACCACTGGCTTGCCATTGATAGTTTTCGGCGGTGATTTCTTCTTTGTCAACATCGCCACCACTATCGTGGCTATCAGCATTGGCATCACCTACGATCGCGACGTTCTGTTTAATTCTTGTGAGTGATTCACGCATGACTGAACTTTTTGGTTGAATCTTATCAACCGATTCAAACTTTTTTGGATTTTGTTCCCCTTTCATCAACTGCATACGCATTTCTAAAACACTTTTAGTTATCGACGAAACTTCATCGGGAATCGCTAGATCATCCGTTGCAGTCTTGCCATCAGCTATTTGTTCCATTTTTGATGGCGCAACGGGTGCCAAATTATTTGTGTCTTGGGGCTGGCTTTTCACCTTGGATGTTAACGATGAACTAGCCACAACTTGTTGTGATATAGCTGATTTATGGGTATTAACCGGCTGGTTCACAGTTGAACTTGTAGTGCGAATGGGCTGAGATTGTTGAATATGAGGTTGATTTTCAACCTGATGATTACCTTCTGCTTGCTTTGGAATATTTGTATGCTCAACGGCTTGAACTTGCGATTGCCGTTCGGGCTGTGCTTTGGTTTGGGGTTGCACCTGTTGCGACCTATTGCCTTGGACAGACGCCGAACTAACCACAGCCGGCACCGCATCAACTACCTTTGGCATAAAAGCCAAAGCGCGTAAAAAGCTCATTTCGACGCCAATTTTTTTATCGGGCGAAAAAGCAAGTTCTTTACGCCCCATTAACAAAATTTGATAAAACAACTGCACATCGTTAGGTGCCATATATTGCGCCAAAAAACGAATTCGCTCTTCGTTATCGGTATAATCTCCCAACGCGGTTGGCACCACTTGCAATAACGCAATTTGATGCAATAAAGTAATGGTTTCGGCTAACAAATTATCCCAATCAACACCTTGCACAGCGGCTGCTTCAATTTGTTGCATTAGGGCATTACCCTCACCATTATGCAATGCTTCAACAATAGCAAACGGAATCGACTTATCAAGCGTGCCAAGCATAACCGCCACCGATTCGACATCGACCTTACCATTACCAAGGGCAATGGCTTGATCGGTTAAACTTAGCGCATCACGCATACTGCCATTTGCAGCTTTAGCTAATAACGCAATGGCTTTAGCATCGCTGTTGATTTGTTCTAATTGCAAAATATGCTCAAGTTGCTGTCCAATTAATGCGGTATCAAGCACATTTAAATGCAAATGCAAACAGCGTGACAATATTGTTATAGGTAATTTTTGCGGATCAGTAGTCGCCAATAAAAACTTAACATGCTCAGGGGGCTCTTCTAGGGTTTTAAGAAGTGCATTAAAGCTACTGCGCGATAGCATATGTACTTCGTCAATCAAATAAACCTTAAAGCGCCCCTTGCTTGGTAAATATTGAATGTTATCAAGGATTTCACGCGTATCTTCAACCTTGGTGCGCGAGGCCGCATCAATTTCGAGCAGATCAACAAATCGCCCTTGCTCAATATCGCGACAATTATCACAAACTCCACACGGCGTTGCGGTAATGCCCGTTTCGCAATTTAACCCTTTTGCTAACAAACGGGCAATCGAGGTTTTACCCACACCTCGCGTGCCCGAAAACAGATAAGCATGATGAACCCGCCCAAGCGAAAGCGCATTAGACAGAATTTTTAGGACGTGCTGCTGCCCTACAACTTCAGAAAATGATTTTGGTCGCCATTTGCGTGCTAGAACTTGATAACTCATTATCACCATAACTTATTGCTATTGAATTTGGCACTAATCATACCATAAACAAGTAAAATAGTCTTTATACGGTCAATAATCGATGCAATATTCAACAATACCAATCAACTTACAAGAGTCTTAGTTCGGTTATACAGCACAACTAGGTTTTATTTCTGACAAATATAACCCAGCGCCCCTTATTTGACGTGCTAACCTTACTCAATTGTCGGCTCACTCTGACACCGATTAATGGCAATATTAACCTCTAGCTGTTATAAAAGCGGTATCTTCCCCTCTATAGAATTGTTTAGACAGGGTGCTGATTTTGTTGGTTTTTTATTTTTTATATAAATAAGTTATATCATGATTTCTGCTTTTTTGAGACTTACCGCCTATACGGCGGTGAACTGCCTGCCCAATTCCTAGCTCCTTCGTCGCTATTTCTAAACCGCCTACACGGCGGTGAACAAATAAAGATAGAAAAAGTGACTTATTGAGCTTTCTAAACCGCCTACACGGCGGTGAACTGCTATATTTTGTTACTAATACGCGCACATCATTTCTAAACCGCCTATACGGCGGTGAACAATCAGTAACCAACCAATAACAGGCATCATTTTTTCTAAACCGCCTATACGGCGGTGAACTATCAGCGTATAGCGAAAACAGTGCTGTACCCTTTCTAAACCGCCTACACGGCGGTGAACATGAGTTTAGAGCGAGCGTACGCGAAATATCTTTTCTAAACCGCCTACACGGCGGTGAACCTTCGTTTTCAGTAGCAGGGAAGCCTTTCAGTTTTCTAAACCGCCTACACGGCGGTGAACTCAAGGTCAATCATGTTGCCATCGTTGCTGAGTTTCTAAACCGCCTACACGGCGGTGAACATTCAGCCAGCCAATATCGCTATGGACGCAAATTTCTAAACCGCCTACACGGCGGTGAACTAGAAGCCGATATACTATAAACCTTGTTTGGCAAAAGGCAAATAGGATTTTTGTTTTCAAAAACCCTTTTTTATAAGACATTTTTAATTTATTGTTTTTATTGATTTTAATTTTTTGATTAAAAAAAGGGTTGGCTGGATTTTGGCTGTTTCGATAATGTGTCAATTTAGCCATTAAAAGATATTCAGATATCGCATTGATTTAAATTAACTTTGATCTTGTTGTTTTTAAGGCAAGATAGCCCCTTATATCCCTCCCCAAAAACCACACCATAACTAACAGGAGAGTACACTAAAAATTATTCTCGCCTTTTAGCCAATGAGTTTTCCTACCAAACCCCAATAAATTACTTGTCATCTTTATATGTTGCAACTGCAATGACCAAATTGGTGCTTTTATCACTCTTGCAAAGGGAAATGCCTGATAATATAACCTATAAGCATGTACGGCTTGCTCTTTTTGTAAAAGCGTTGCTGTGGCTTGAAATTGGATACCTTGGATTTGTGCAACTGTTTTAGGGATTATGTTAATCGTACCTGCAACCTGCGGATGCTTTAACATGGCTTTGGCATGATCGGTTTTTAATTCGGAAAGCAGATACAAATTCATTAACTTTTCATCAAACACATAAAAGGTATTACATGCCCAGAGATTGTCGTCAGGCAAGATAACGCTAAGCGATAATACATGCTGCTTTTTGATAAATTTGATGATTTTAGGATCGACTTGCATGATATCTTTAGGCTCTACTGGCATTATTCGGTTTAGTGTTCAGGTGCAAGTCTTCGCCCCAACGTGGCAGGGACGGGATATCAATGCCAAATAAATCAAGTGCTCTGGCGACACTGTGGGTAATAATATCATCAATGCTAGCAATATGCTGATATAGTGCTGGCACCGGTGGGCAAATTACACCGCCCATAAGTGTGACTGTTTCCATATTTTTTAGATGAGCTAAATTTAGGGGCGACTCACGAACCATTAATACCAAGCGGCGACGCTCTTTTAAAACAACATCAGCAGCACGGGTGAGTAAATTATCTGATAATCCCTGTGCAATAGAAGCAAGCGTTCGCACTGAACAAGGTGTAATTAGCATACCCATGGTTTTAAACGATCCACTTGCTATGGCTGCGCCAATATTGTTGACAGGATAGACTTTGTCAGCCAGTGATTCAATTTGCGCTAAGCTGGTGTTGGGCACTTCGTAAGCGCGCGTTATTTGTGCCGCTTTTGATATAACTAAATGTGTTTGAATATCAAGCGGTTTTAAAAGCTCTAACGCTTTTATCCCATAAGCAAAACCCGTTGCCCCACTAATGCCAATAATTATTCGCTGCGTTGCCATGTCTATCTCTATATTAATATCAAATTACAATAAAAATCATTAATCATTATGTTAAGCAGTCGCCAAATGAAACCTTATTTTAATAATAAGCCATATGAAAGCTAGCTATAAAGTAGACGACTATACCTATCTATTGGTAGCGAATCAAGTAGCTGATGGCTACTTGCATGGCTATTACATTAATAATAGGTAAATTAAGGAATGATGGATTAGCATATTTGATTATGTTTATGGCTATCAATAGATTGATAGCCATTTGTAATGGTTTACTCTTTAGCCATGGGTTCATTAACTACTTTGGTTTCTTGATTACCTTGAATAGCTTTGATTTTTTGCTCATATTTTGTGACAGCATCTTTGCTAGACAATAAGCTATAAGTTAAGGTAAATTCTGTACTTTGCCCTGGCTCTAACTGACGAACACGTTTTTGCTCACGTTCGATAGTTACTGGATAAGCAAAACTGGTGCCTGGCTCTAAGCCTGTAACATAGCCTTGTTTAAGGGTATCGGTGTTTTTCCATAATGATAGTACGGGTAACTGTTTAGTATTAAAGGCAATACCTGCGGCTTTATCACCCAATTTATTGGTTACCATCACCTGTGTTTGACCATTTTCATCAGCAAACGGATAGACATTAAATACCATTTCGTCAAAGCCTTTTGTTGGACCTAGATAAGTTTGCCATGTATTAATCCCCCCTTTCGCATAGTCGTTAAATGGTGAGATTTCCTTAACTGGGGCAACAAACCTTGCGCCTTCTTCAAGAATCGGCGTACCAAAATTACTATGATAAATGATCTGATAATCGCGGGTATAATCACTCTTATTGGTGACAACATCATGAACCGTAAATTCTTGACTTCCTGGTACATAACTTAGTGATGCCCAAGTTTCGAGATTGCTTTTTTTGAAAGTATTTTCTTTAATTAACCCCTTAACCGTTATGGTGTAGGGTGCCTTGTCAGATACATTCACGATGAGTTTAGAGACCGGCGTATTTTGAGCTCGACCGTGTAAGGTATACATCATACCATCAGCTTGCGCTGCATGACCTGTCCATTCAAAACCACAGCGAACCATCATTTCGTTAAAGCCATCTAGCCATCCAATCCCACCACGACTTTCTAAGTTGATATATTTAGGATTGACAACTTCATTTACCGGTGAGTCCCATCCCATACGGATACCATCGCCAACAACAGACAAGATACCTAATCCTCGTGTTGGAATTAATTTAATCGTGAAATTATCACTAGAAATCGTTAGAAGTTCGGTTCCATCTTGTTTACCGCCTTTAAGTACGGTATTTTGAATAGTGAATTTTTGACCGTTAACACCTAAATCTTGGCTTGAAACCGACCAATTACCTTTGGCGATATCTTTTTCGTTATCAGTTAATACAAATTCTTTAGCATTGGCGTTATAACTAACCAAACTAAGTATTACAGCTAATGAAACAATTTTGATTTTCATGGTGATCCCTCATGGTTAACAAAATAGCACTGAATCGTTTCAGTTAATATGACATAAAATAAAAAGAATCAATAAAAGAAAATCGTAAAAATGAGAGATCATTCACACTTTTTCGATATTATAGCATCACATGCATAAATGTGATTTATAGACCAAAATAAGTGTGAAATATTTAGATGATCAGTCTTTAGGTCTTATTTGTCCAGCCTTCCAATGTTTTCGACAAACCGAGTGATATTCACTGTCACCAAGATGGATGGAGTTACCAAATTTAACAATTTGACCATCTTGCCCTTCTAATAAGATCATAGTCGCTTTTTTGCCACACCAACAGACGGTTTTGAGTTCTCTAAAATTATCGGCAATTTCAAGTAGCGTTTTAGATCCTTCAAACAGGTGTCCCATATAATCGGTTTTAATGCCAAAGAACATGATTGGCACGCCATATTCGTCGCACACATCTGATAACTTCCAGATAGTATTGCGCGATAAAAACTGGCTTTCGTCGATGAGTATACAAGCATAGTTGCTTTGTTTGATGTGATCAATAATATCATCAACCGTTGTATCATCAAGCTGTAACGCCTTTTTACGTAATCCTAAACGAGAGACGATTTCGACAGCCGAATCGCGCGTGTCGACCGATGATTTGAGCAGTAATGTTTGCATATTATTACTTAAGTAATTATGATCAATTTGCAACAGTTCGGTGGATTTTCCGGCATTCATTACGCCATAGATATAATAGATTTTAGACAAAATAACGCTCTCAAAATGAAAATAAATCAATAAAATTGAATGAATAAAAAGCCATAATGTAGACAATAAAAAAGGTAAGTTAAATAACCTACCTTTTTATTTGTTTAGGGAATAATTATTTTGCTTTGCCTTGGTTTGCAACAGCTGCTTGTTTGGCAGCGATTTCGTCAGCATTACCTAAATAGTAGTGTTTAATGACTTTCATGTTGTCGTCAAATTCATACACTAATGGTACACCCGTTGGGATATTAAGTTCGATAATATCATCATCGCTGATGTTATCTAAATGTTTTACAAGCGCGCGTAGAGAGTTACCATGAGCGGCAATAATAACACGTTCACCTTTAGCAACGCGTGGCGCAATGGTTGACTCCCAATAAGGTAATACGCGTTTAATCGTTAATGCTAAACTTTCAGTTAACGGTAATTCTGATTCAGGTAATTTGCTGTAACGTGAATCGTGCCCCGGAAAACGCTCATCTGATTTTTCAAGCGCTGGAGGTGTGATTGCAAAACCACGACGCCATAATTTTACTTGATCATCACCATATTTTGCTGCCGTTTCAGCTTTGTTTAAGCCTTGTAATGCACCATAGTGACGTTCGTTTAGTTTCCAGCTTTTTTCAACCGGTAACCATGCTTGATCGACTTCATCTAAAACGTGCCATAATGTGTGAATGGCGCGTTTTAATACTGAAGTGTAAGCATAATCAAATGTGAAACCTTCTTTTTTTAGTAATTTACCTGCTTCAGCAGCTTCTTTATTACCTTTGTCAGATAAATCAACATCAGTCCAACCACAAAAACGGTTTTCTTGGTTCCAAACACTCTCTCCATGCCGAATTAGCACTAATTTTTTAACAGCCATGAATATCACTCCTTTATTACGTAAATTTAATTTTAGTGTATTTTGTTTATAGACATGCTCTGTGATTACCGTGCATGTCATCTGTTTTGGGTTAACCTTTTCTATTAACCCAAAACGTTTATTATTTTGATAAATATTTTAATGGATCAACGGATTGTGCTTTGTAGCGAATTTCAAAGTGCAATCTGACCGACGAAGTGCCTGTTGCTCCCATTGTGGCAATTTGTTCACCCGCGCGCACGAACTGCTGTTCCTTTACTAATATAGATTGGTTGTGCGCATACGCCGTTAAATAGTCATCATTATGTTTAACGATAATTAAATTGCCATAACCCGGTAACGCATTGCCTGAATACACAACCCGCCCATCAGCTGCGGCCATAACTTTATCGCCAACTGAGCCTGATATATCAATACCTTTACTTGCATTTGAGAATCTTTCAATAATCTTACCGCGTGCAGGCCATCGCCATGCAATATTAGAAACTTTTGATTTTGATGTGCTTACTGCAGCTGTACTACTAGAGGAATCATCTAAAGGTTCAATGATGGTTTCAGTTGTTTGAGTTGTAGTCGGTTTTTGATTTTTACCCGTTGTGGTAATCGAAGTAGTTGTTGTTTTGGTTATTGTTGGTTTGGTTTTGGCTTGCCCAATTGCAATAGCTGAGTTATTGCTATTTGTTTTATTTGCTGGTGTATGGTTTGTTGTGGTTTGTTTGGTTACCACAACAGTTCCACCACTCACATCTAATACTTGTCCAACATTAACGGCAAAAGGTTCTTTGATATTATTTTTAGCTGCTAATGAACGGTAATCATTGCCAGTTACCCACGCAATATAAAATAAAGTATCGCCACGCTTAACTGTATAGGTGTCACCTTGATATCCACCTTTTGGAATGTCATCATAATTACGGTTATAAACAATACGCTCATTACTAATTACCGTACCAGTACTGCTGTTAGCGGTATGAGAATTTGACGCTGTTGACTGTCTTGATGATGGTGGATTATAAGTCGTAGGAGCAGATCGACCACTCGTTGAAATATTTGCTGGTGGTTTGGTATAAACAGAAGACGTCGACGCCCCTCCTGCGCCAGAAATATCTTCGATTTCAGCCTGTTCTGTTTGTGTACACGCAGCAATCAATAAACTTAAGCAACTTAATGTAAGTATTTTTTTCAAAGCAACACCTTTCATTCGTGAATTTTGTTTTTTCCGCTATTTTTAGTGTTAAATAGCGTTTTTATATATACCGTTTTATTAGCACATTTTAGCGGTTTTATAGCAAAAAGCTATTATATTAATGACTTATAGCTTAAATCAATAAATTCATCCAAAATTTGGTGATTTATAACCGCTGGCATTCAATTTATGTTAGCATAATGCCACTATTTGTTAATCTATGTTAATCCATTGTTAATCAAAATATAAGCTAAATCTGTACATGAGCAATTTTGCTACAAGCGAGCTATTTTTTGCAGCTATTGATTAACTATTTATTTGGCTTTGTCGGATTTATTTTGAAAGTAGTGAGTATATACAATAAAATAGGCTTTCGTACAGTATCTTTACCGTATTTCTATAAAAATTTAATGTGATTTAAAATAATGACTTTATATATTGTTGCCACCCCCATTGGAAACTTAGATGATATCACGCTCAGAGCCATCAATACACTTAAAAGTGTCGATCTGATTGCGGCTGAAGATACTCGCCACAGCGGATTACTTTTACAACATCTTGGCATTAAAGCAAAGTTATTTGCCTTGCATGACCATAATGAACAAGACAAAGCCAATTTTTTGATCGAAAAACTTAAATCAGGCTTATCAATTGCTTTGATTTCAGATGCCGGTACGCCGTTAATTAATGATCCGGGATATCATCTAGTTAAAGCCTGTCGAGACAATGGAATAAACGTTGTCCCTGTCCCTGGTGCCTGCGCTGCAATAGCTGCTTTATCAGTTGCTGGACTCCCCTCAGATAAGTTTACTTATGAAGGATTTTTGCCGGCTAAAAGTAAAGCCCGCCAAGATTGCCTTATAAAATTACTAGACGAACCACGAACAATGATTTTTTATGAATCAACACACCGTCTGCTAGACGCGCTTAGTGATATGCAAACTATTTTTGGCGCTAATAAACACATTGTATTAGCTAAAGAACTGACCAAAACGTGGGAGACCATTGTCAGTTTTACCGTTAGCCAGTTAATTGAATGGTTAAATGAAGATACTAACAGACAAAAAGGTGAATTTGTGCTGATCGTTGAAGGCCATGCAAAAACAGAGAATGATATCGATCAAAAGGTAATTAGTACGCTTAAATTATTACAAAAAGAGCTACCACTCAAAAAAGCAGCCGCTATCACTGCTGAGATCTATGGACTGAAAAAAAACCAACTTTACCAAATTGGTTTAGATGCAGAACAATAATGAAACCGCTAAACAGTGCTTATAAAAAACATTTATGACCAATATTTTTAACAACGATTTATGGCAAGCCATAACTGAGTACAAGTAAGATGATTATTGCCAATCTGTTTAATGTGTAGCAAAACGACTAGCTGTTACACTTCATGATTAACATAATCATCTAAAAACGCATAAGGCGTTTTGCAAAAATCGCTCAAACTTTTGCTTTCTTTCGTTTGAACCGCTAACAATTTGCTGATTATGCCACATCATCATTAAAGTCGGTATTGCGCTTACCACTTACCCATTCATTTGAAAGATAATAGATTTTGTAAATTTTTAATTGATACAAGGTGAGCATACATTTTAACAAATGAAAAACCGCAAATGCTCAATTAAGTACCAAACGGTATAGAATCCTGAATATTTTTTACAAAAAATATAATCTAAAAAGTAAACATTACATCATTAAAGTATCTATCTTTTTCTCATTTGTTCGTTGGCTGTCAAGTTTATGAATTTTGATTATTAATAGGGTTATCACACGTTTTAATAAATGAGATACGTGAAGTCTTAATTAATCACCAAACGGTATAGAATCCTGAATATTTTTTACAAAAATATAACCTAAAACGTAACCATCACATCATTAAAGTACCTATCTTTTTCTCATTTGTTCGTTGGCTATCAAGTTTATGAATTTTGATTATTAATAGGGTTATCACACGTTTTAATAAATGGGATACGTGAAGTCTTAATTAATCACCAAACGGTATAGAATCCTGAATATTTTTTACAAAAAATATAACTTAAAAAATGAATAGTTATGTAACTACCCCCCATCTGAGCACACAAATCACCTAGAAAATAACGCCACCTGCTTTCGTGTTTTATATGCAATGGCGTCCTGTTATTTAATGTCTTATAAGGTCTTTCATGCGATAAATGGTTGGATGCCTAACCATAAAACGTTTAGCCAAATCGGTGACAATTATTTTCTTTATAATTTAAACAATTTATCTTTTGTCTGGGATACTGTTTTATGGATATTCATTACAGTCGTTTCTCAAATTACTGTAAATAACGTGAGTAATTCTGACATTTATTGGTTGATCTATCGATAAGAATATTGGCACAAATAGCACAATTTAGTATATAATCGCCCCTTATTTTTAAGACATTTTATGACAAAAGGTAACAAACAGTATGGGATTTAAATGTGGGATTGTCGGACTACCCAATGTAGGGAAGTCAACGCTTTTTAACGCACTAACCAAAGCAGGTATTGAGGCAGCTAACTTTCCATTTTGTACTATCGAGCCAAACACTGGGGTTGTACCAATGCCCGATCCACGTTTAGATGAACTGGCTAAAATTGTCAAACCTCAGCGCACGTTGCCAACCACCATGGAATTTGTTGATATTGCTGGTTTAGTTAAAGGCGCATCAAAAGGTGAAGGTTTAGGAAATCAATTTTTGGCTAACATTCGCGAAACCGAAGCGATCGGTCATGTTGTGCGTTGCTTTGAAAACGACAATATTATTCACGTCGCAGGCAAAATAGATCCTGCTGAAGATATCGAAATTATTAACACCGAACTTGCCCTATCCGACCTTGAAGCTTGCGAACGTGCAATAACACGCCTGCAAAAACGCGCTAAAGGTGGCGATAAAGACGCTAAATTTGAGTTAGAAATCCTTGAAAAGTGTTTACCACACTTAGAACAAGGTAAAAAGTTATTGTTACTAAATTTAAGTAAAGAAGAACTTGATGCAATTAAATACTTGAGCTTTTTAACTTTAAAACCAACTATGTATATCGCTAATGTGAATGAAGATGGTTTTGAAAACAATCCTTATTTAGATAAAGTCAAAGCGATAGCTGAACAAGAAAAAGCTGTGGTAGTCCCTGTTTGTGCGGCAATTGAAGCAGAGCTTGCCGAACTGGATGATGCCGATCGTGATGAATTTATGCAAGATTTAGGCTTAACCGAACCTGGCTTAAATCGAGTGATTCGCGCAGGATACAGCTTACTTAACCTGCAAACTTATTTCACCGCAGGTGTTAAAGAAGTTCGTGCGTGGACAATTTCGGTTGGCGATACCGCACCACAAGCAGCAGGAAAAATTCATACCGATTTCGAAAAAGGCTTTATTCGTGCTCAAACCATTGCTTTTGATGATTTTATTAAATACGGTGGCGAACAAGGCGCTAAAGAAGCAGGCAAAATGCGCGCTGAAGGTAAAGATTATATCGTGCAAGATGGCGATATTATGAACTTCTTATTTAATGTATAGCTGATTATTTTACGTCGCCTTTTGGCGACGTTGTTATATTGATGTTCATAATCACTAATTAATATTGATATAAAATTTATTTTTTACTTAAACGTAGTGTTACCTGAAACTTCTTGTCAACTGATCCAATAATAGATTGGTAAATATAAGGACAGCCCACTGTTATGTTACTCACTTTTCAACAAGCCAAACAGCAAGTACTACAAAGCGTATCAACCGTAAAATCACTCACTAGCGAAAAAGTCGGACTATTTGATGCGCTAGATCGAATCACTGCTGAGAATGTGATTTCACCGATTAATGTGCCACGGTTCGATAATTCTGCGATGGATGGTTATGCGATTCGATTAGCGGATCTTAAACAATCAACCTTGTTACCACAAGCAGGGGCGATTTTTGCGGGCGATGATATAAGCAATCTTAATTGGCCAAAAGGTACTTGTTTGCGTATTATGACAGGTGCGCCTGTGCCTAATGATGCTGATGCCGTTGTTATGCAAGAGCAGACTGAAAAATCTGATTTGGGGATTGCCTTTTTAGGTAACATAAAAGCTGGCGATAATATTCGTCGTATAGGTGAAGATGTTAAAAAAGGTGCGATCACAGTCAACAAAGGGACTAAATTAACGATACCAACACTATCGACACTTGCAACATTCGGCATTAGTGATCTTGTTGTCTTTAAAAAGTTAAAAGTTGCTATCTTATCAACTGGTGATGAGTTAACGCCAATTGGTCAGCCATTATCTGGCAATGGCGCTATTTATGACAGCAACCGCTTCACACTAAAATTATTATTAACCAAACTTAATTGTGAAATCGTTGATCTCGGCATTATTCCTGATGACCCAACCCAAATCAAACAAGCGCTAATAACCGCATCTAACCAAGCGGATTTAGTGATAACCAGTGGTGGTGTTTCGGTGGGAGATGCCGATTATACCAAAACAGCACTTGAAACATTAGGACAAATTAATTTTTGGAAGATTGCAATGAAACCAGGCAAGCCTTTCGCCTTTGGCAAAATTGGCAATGCGCTATTTTGTGGTTTACCTGGTAATCCTGTTTCAACTTTAGTGACGTTTTATCAATTGGTACAACCACTTATTTTAGTGCTTTCAGGACAACAACTCACATCAATCGATTTATCTTTCAAAGTAAAAATTGCAACTAGCGTCAAAAAAAGAATCGGGCGATTAGATTTTCAAAGAGGAATACTACAAATTAATGAACAAGGTGAGTTAGAAGTAACAACAACCGGTCAACAAGGTTCTCATATTAC
Source organism: Gilliamella sp. X-60 (assembly GCF_057063585.1). Lineage (NCBI taxonomy): Bacteria > Pseudomonadati > Pseudomonadota > Gammaproteobacteria > Orbales > Orbaceae > Gilliamella > Gilliamella sp. X-60. Next base: position 28,514 of record NZ_JBXSQJ010000006.1, read on the forward strand.
GCAGTCATTTAACCAAGCTAACTGTTTTATTGTGCTTGAGCAAGAGCGTGGTAATGTCAACAAAGGCGAAATGGTGACAGTTGAGCTGTTTAATCAGTTACTTCATTAAGTTGTGGTGTAAACTATAGCTAACTATTATGTGTCTAATAGTTAGCTATAGGAATTTAATAACTTATCCTTAATTAGCACCATAAACCCAACCGCGACCTTAAGAGTTAAGAAGTAAATGCTAAAAACTAAGGAGTAGTGCAAATAGCAAGCTCTAAGGAATAATCCGCGCTGCCGGAACTTATGTAACCGTCTGAACCTACCGTATATTGGTGTCGATTTCCCCATGTCGTAGTGTCGCTCGTCCAGAAGCCGGTATAGCCGAAGTTTGCGCTGCGGTAAGCGTCCATACCTCCCCATTCCGAAAAGAATCCTGCTCCTATCCAATGCAAGCCAAAATTACCAGTTGAGGGCGGCGTGGCTCCAATAGCCCCTTCACAGCTATGAAAATCGCAGACTGCGTTAGTCAGCTCCTTCACCTGTGGCACTCGATAACCTAACCCTCCACACCAAGCAACAGCCTCAGAATAATCACGAATATATGAGGCTTCTCCTCGCCATTCTCAGTGCACAAACCACTTTTGTAAAACAAATCCATATTTTACTACCTCTTCACCATTACTATCTTTACCCACTAACTCGAAAGTTTGCGGTAACCTTGGCACTAGAATTCGACTTGGATGGGGATTACCCCATTGAGCGTTTGCATCAGGGCCTGTTAGCGTCACGCGCGCGTATGAAAATGGATTGTTGTTTAAAATCCAATCCCGATTGTGAACCCAACTCTCCATTCTTGTTATCGGTTTTACTGTCGCGGTAATTCCTTCATGCGTCACGGGCATCCATGTCAATCCATCAACATCACCATAGCCGTATATGATTAAATCAAAATACAATCTATTTGCCCCCGTAGTCGGGAAATTAAGCGCGTATGATGCGGGATTGATGTCTTTAACGATGTATCCAAAATCATCGTCCCATATGTCAGTGATGTATCGGTTTGGAAATCCTACTTTCAACGTTGGAGTAACGAACCTGATAGTTGCTGGGGGACTCGACGGCGGCAATATTATAGCATCACTACGATTATTCCCTCGACCATTTTGGCCAGCTAATGCCGGCAAATGCCATAAACATGACAATAATAACAATGCCAACAGGACTTTTCGAGATAATTTTGAGAGTAATTTGAGAAATAACTTCGAGAATATAAACGAGGCAAGAGGAAAAACGCACCTGATGCGTCTATTTGATAAATTTAAGACATTGGTTTGCCAGTGCTGGTGTCTGGTGTCTGGTGTCTAAAATGATAATGCATTACACTTCACCTGTCAAGTAAATTTATGTTTTATTTAGATTTTTTATATCTATTTGCTTATTAAATAAGCTGAATATTGAAATCGGTGAAAGTATAACCGTTTTAAAAAAGCTTGGCTAGTTTTTTTGGGGGATTTTTTGGTGAAAATTATTTAGGAGTGACTTTGATTAAGTTTTATGAAATGCTTTAATAGATTGAAATATTATTAATAAGCAAAAAATAAAATGAAATCAATATATTTCCTGACAATTTTTTGCCTAATATTGAGGCTTTTGTTTAGGTTGGTGGAATGGATTGGGTATAGTGATTTCGGGCATGTGCAGCTTAGATGTTCAAAATAGCTATAGTGACCAGTCCGAGTTAGGGAATTATAGCGAATTCTCTAACATGACAATGCGGTAGCAGAAGCGACATTTAAAACAATTAAAACCGAGTTTGTAAAAGGCCAACGTTTCAACTCAACAACTGAGTTACAACGCGATTTTTCGGCTTATGCCTATTGGTATAATCAGAAACGATTACATTCTTCGTTAGGCCACTTGCCTCCCGTCGAATTAAAAAAACATTTACCCCCTTCATTTTTTGTTTGAAAATGTGTTGCCATTCCATTGTTTATACTCTAAATATTTATCCCAAAAAAGTTGCCTCAACATCATTCGTGCGGTTTATCCCTATGTGCATAGGGAACAGTTAATGCAGGAGATCCAGATGATGAAGGTCAACGGTTTATCCCTATGTGCATAGGGAACAGCTCCTTTTATTTGCTAAATCTACTAAGGTATTCGGTTTATCCCTATGTGCATAGGGAACAGTACAGCAGAGCAACGCCGATTATTGTTACTACCGGTTTATCCCTATGTGCATAGGGAACAGACCAATTATAACATTTTGTTTTATAATTAAAATATTTTAGTTTAAATTTCTACCAACTTTTTTAATTATTCTTAAAATAACAATTATTTTATAACACATTGTTTTTATTAAATTAATATTAAAAATAAGATAGAGAATATGGCGCTTTTTTTATTCTACCAATTAATCTTTAAATTTCTTATAGTTATAACATAGTTAGCAATAAAACAAGGTATTTCTTTATTAAAAAAAGCACAATTTTTGTTAAAAATATTCAGGATTCTATACCGTTTCAGCGTGAAATTGTTTTAAATTTAATGAGTTAATAAATTTTATTGATGAAGAATAATATACCATTTAATGTATTTATTCCGATAATGATTGTGAATATCAAGGCACAAGTGAACACCTATTTGTTAAAACAGGTAATAAACTATAATATCAATCAAAAATTTACCAAACCAACTTACCCACAAACGAATGGCAAAGCGGAAAGAGTGATACGAACTTTGAATTGCGATGTGGCATAATCAGCAAATATTCAGCGAAAAAGATAGGCAACAAAAATTTAAGCGATTTATTAACTTTTATAATACCGTTAAACCGCATAAGGCGATTTCAGGGAAAATGCCTTATGCGTTTTTAGAGGATTATTTTAGCCATGAAGTGTAAACAACTTGGCGTTTTCCTACAATTTAGCTATAGCAACAAATTGGCACATGATTAAAATAACGCCACTAATATCGCACCAACTGCAATCATAGCGACACCAACGCCAGCTAACAACGAGATCTTTTCACCAAATAAAACAGCGGCAAACACAACAGCAAAAACCACACTTAACTTGTCGATTGGTGCAACTTGCGACACCTTGCCTTCTTTGATCGCCATAAAATAAAATAGCCAAGATAGCGCGCCAGCAATACCGCTCAATACAATAATGAGTAATGCCTTTTTATCATTAAAAAAGGTATTGATAAGGTTAAGTTTACCTTGAATAGCAACCACACCAACTAAAAAAATAGCCATCACAATAGCGCGGATGGCTGTTGCCGTGTTGGCATCAAGATGCTGTAAGCCAATTTTCCCTAAAATAGCAACACATGCCGCAGTAATAGCGGAAAGCAAAGCATAAATAAGCCATGCGCTCATATTAGTATTTATCGATTTTAAATAGATATTGTTGGTTGTTTGAATTAGCTTCACATTGTTGTGATTTATTCATAACGCCACGACAATCTTCTAAAACTCCGTGAGCTTTTGACCAATGGTAGGTTTTGCCTTTGTCGTTTTTTCCTCCACATCCGACTAACGTTAAGCTAAACATTAAACAAGATAATCCAATAACTACCGCTTTCATTTCTTTCTCCTTTTTTGGCAAACGTATAAAAAATTAACCGTATTACGTTTGTTTTTATTTAGATTATTTTAATCTAGAATTGATGCGATTGATAGCTAAAGAACCGCCTATTTTTACAAGATGAAAAGTGCGCGCTTCTCGAAGTTCACTTAATAATTCAGGGGGTTCATCTAACGATTCGTCTGCAAGTTCAAATGCCCCCCAATGGATAGCAACAGCTGAAAGGCATTGTAATTCATCATACAATTGCACTGCTTGTTTTGGATCGATATGCTGTGATTGCATATACCAACGTGGCGCATAAGCACCAATGGGAATTAGTGCCAAATCAATTGAAGGGAAACGCTGGGCAATTGCTTTTAGTTCAGAAGAATAACATGTATCCCCCATAAAATAGACTGTTGTTAATTGATTTTGATTATCACTATTAGATTGAATCATCCAACCACACCACAATGCCTTATTTACATCCAATAACCCACGATTGCTCCAGTGTATAGCAGGTGTTGCCGAAAAACTAAGCCCATCAACAGTTACCCGCTCCCACCAATCTAGTTCATTAACACACTTGGCACCCCATCTTAATAATGTTCGCTTTAAACCAAGAGGAACCATCATCACAATATGAGGAAAACGCACAAGTAATTGGCGTATACTGCGATAATCAAGGTGATCATAATGATTATGTGAAATCACGATAAAATCTATTTGTGGTAGTTGATCGATGTTTAAAGCAGGCGGTGTTCGGCGTTTGGGCCCAATTAATTGTGAGGGTGAAGCCCGTTTAGAAAAGATAGGATCGGTCAATATCATTTTGCCACCTAAACGAATCAAGGTTGTTGAATGACCAATCCACCAAACCCTATCGCCTGATAAGCTAAAGTCTATTGTTTCAAACCATGTCTGATTAAAGGTTTGATAACCTACTTTAGGCGGTAACACTTTACGCGCTAAACGCCAACGCAAAAACTCACCTATTTTAATTTTAAAAGATCCATGGTGCCGAAGTCCTTTAGCTGTATGATGCATTTTTTTAGGCGTTAAATCTTGCTTTTGCTTTGTCATCGTTACAATCTTTTTTACAACGAGTAGTTTAACAATTGGCCGTCCGTTCAATGACTACGGCAACATTTTGAGCATTAACTATCGCATTAGGTTTAGATACTTTAACTTTAAGCCAATTAACAGAAAATTGTTTAATAATCATTTCAGCAACGTTTTCTGCTACACATTCAATAAGTTCAAATGTCGAGGATTCAATAAATTGTGTGATGCTTTGACTAACTTTAAAATAATCCAAACAAAGAGAAACATTGTCACTTTCTCCAGCTGGTTGGTTATCCCATGCCATTTCAAGATCGAGAATTAACTTTTGCTTAATGGTCTTTTCCCAATCATATACACCAATGGTGGTTAAAACCGTTAATCCTTCAATTAATACTCTATCTTTGCTATATGTGTTCATACCTGATTCCAAAAGCCTAGTTACAGTAAATAGAGATTACCGAATCTTGATAAATTACGCTATAATTTATTTCAAATAATATAATATATATGTAATTATGACTCGAATTTTTCAGCCTTTTACTATTGAACAAAATAGCGTTATTACTTTAGATGATAATGCATTTAACCATCTTATTCGCGTATTACGCATGAAAGTAGGTGAAAATATTATTCTATTTGATGGTTCAAACCATATTATTCCTGCTGTTATACAGGAAATCAATAAAAAATCAGTTACAGTAAAAACAGCAACAAGAATTTTGGATAATCGTGAATCGCCATTAGAAATTCATTTAGGGCAAGTTATTTCTCGTGGTGAAAAAATGGAATTTACTATTCAAAAATCGGTTGAATTGGGTGTCAGTAGTATTACTCCCCTACTTTCTGAACGTTGTGGTGTCAAGCTTGATGAAAGCAGGCTAGAAAAAAAAGTTCAACAATGGCAAAAAATCGTTATTTCTGCCTGTGAACAGTGTGGACGCAACATAATCCCTGAAATTAAACCTGTCATGAAATTAGAAAGTTGGTGTGCTAACTTAACTACTGGATTAAAGCTTAATTTACATCCTAAAGCAAAACATGGTATAAAACAGCTCTGCAATGAACATACACAAATCCATTTGCTGATTGGACCAGAAGGCGGGTTGTCCGCTAATGAAATTAGCATGACACATAATTATCAGTTTACCGATATTTTGCTCGGCCCACGCGTTTTGCGTACCGAAACGGCAGCACTAACAGCAATAACGACTTTGCAAGTGCATTTAGGTGATCTTGGATAAATACATCAAAATACAGATGATAAGTAATGATTACTTTGCAACTGCGCTTGTAGCGAGTATGATATCAGAAAGCACTGCGTTGAGTATGACCATAAAACATCTGTTAAGAAGTTTCAGAAAATATCAACGTTTTAGTATAAAATCCAATTAAACAAGATAACATCAGTAAGGAGTCATCATGATAAAACTGGGCATTGTAATGGATCCCATTAGTCATATCAAAATTAAAAAAGATTCCAGTTTTGCCATGCTACATGAAGCACAAAAACGTGGATATCAACTTTTTTATATGGAGATGAATGATCTCTTCTTACGAAATGGCGAAGCTTACGCAACAACACGCGCATTAACAGTTTATAACGATAATCATCATTGGTTTGATGTAAGCGAAGAACAGAGCATACCATTAACTGACCTTGATGTTATTTTAATGCGTAAAGATCCCCCTTTTGATACTGAATATATTTATGCTACTTATATTTTAGAGCGTGCAGAAGCCAAAGGTGTATTAGTGGTGAATAAGCCACAAAGTTTGCGCGATTGTAACGAAAAGCTCTTTACTGCATGGTTTGCCGAGTTTACCCCTGAGACACTGGTTACTCGTCAAACTCAGCATATTAAAGCATTCCACCAAACACATCATGATATCATTTTAAAACCTCTTGACGGTATGGGTGGCTCATCTATATTTAGAATCAAACAAGACGACCCTAATGTTTCAGTGATTATTGAAACCTTAACCGAACATAACACTCGTTATTGCATGGCTCAAAACTTTATTCCTGCGATTAAAGACGGCGATAAACGTGTTTTAGTCGTCGATGGCGAGCCTGTACCTTATTGTTTAGCACGAATCCCACAGAAAGGTGAAACTCGCGGCAATCTTGCAGCAGGAGGGCATGGTGAAGTGAGGGCATTAAGCGAAAGTGATTGGCACATTGCTAAAAGCATCGCGCCAGTTTTAAAAGAAAAAGGCCTACTATTTGTAGGGCTTGATATTATTGGTGATAAGTTAACTGAAATTAACGTTACCAGCCCAACTTGCATTCGCGAAATTGAAGCCGCCAATCCCGACCTGTCAATCACTGGTATGCTAATGGACGCAATTGAACATCGATTAAATAAAAAGAGTTAAGCAATGATTAGAGAATATAAGCCCGAAGATTTAAACAGCGTAATGGCAATATGGTTGCAAGGTAATTTGCAAGCTCATGAATTTATCAATCCAGAATTTTTTAAACAAAATTACGATTTAGTAAAAATGCTAATTCCAATGTCCACTTTATACGTGCAAGATCTTAACGGCGTACAAGGATTTATTGGTTTAACCGAAAACTATATTTCAGGACTGTTTGTTGATCAAGATCACCGTCGGCAAGGAATCGGTCACGCATTAGTTAACAAGGCAAAACAACGCCACAATGAATTGTTAGTGCATGTTTATAAAAAAAATAGTGCAGCGATTGATTTTTATCTTGCTCAGAATTTTGATATTGTTTCAGAATCGATCAATGAAGAAACCAATGAACCTGAATTATTAATGCGCTGTCATGTTGAACACAACGTAAAAATTGGCAAATGTGCTTTATAAAATTTACCGAAACGTGAACCTATGAATTTAAAAGATCATTTTATTATTGCTATGCCAACACTTGATGACTCGTTGTTTAGCCATTCGGTTATTTATATTTGTGAACATAATCGCGATGGCGCTATGGGCATTATAATTAATAAACCAATTATGGAACTTAACGTAGCAACCGTCCTTACACGATTAGAAATTACTTCGCCAACAAGTTGTGCTGAATTAGAGTATCCTGTATTTTGTGGTGGACCAATTGCCGAAGAGCAAGGATTTATTTTACATACACCCCAGCAAGGATTTGCTTCAAGCATTCAGATTTCGGATGATGTGATGATTAGCACTTCGATTGATGCGCTTAAATCAATTGGTTCTCCCCAGCAACCTCAAGATATCTTTTTAGCGTTAGGTTACTCAAGTTGGCAATCATTGCAACTAGAAGACGAAATTGCCCGTAATGATTGGTTAGTTGCCGATGCTGCTCCCCAAATTATCTATGAAGTCGCTATTGAGGAGCGTTGGCAAAAAGCCGCTGAATCGCTTGGCGTCAATATGAACACCATCTCACACCAAATGGGTAATGCATAACCTATGGCAACCATTATTGCATTTGATTTTGGCACGGCAAGTATTGGCGCTGCTATTGGTCAAGATATCACTAAAACCGCCAATCCTTTATGCTCGTTTAAAGCTCGCGATGGTATTCCTAATTGGCAAGCTATCGAAAAAGTTTTAAATGAGTGGAAACCTGACTTTTTAGTAGTGGGATTACCGTTAAATATGGATGGCAGCGAACAACCGCTGACAGCAAGAGCGCGTAAATTTGCCAATCGTTTACATGGCATGTTTGGTTATCAAGTTCATTTACAAGATGAACGATTATCAACCGTTGAAGCAAAATCCCACATTTTTGCTTCTCGTGGTTATCGTGCATTAGAAAAAGGTCATGTAGATGCAACTTCAGCCATCATTATTTTAGAAAGTTGGTTTGAAAATAATTAGCGATTTTTAATAAATTAGTTATTTTATCAATAATTAATCGCCATTAAATTTCATCCTTGCTAAAATAATCATCTACTTTCTATTGTAAGGATTGCTTGCTGTGTCAAATAATAAATCTCTCAGTTACAAAGATGCTGGTGTCGATATTGATGCTGGCAATGAACTTGTTGATCGCATCAAATCTGTCGTTAAAGAAACTACACGACCAGAGGTTATGGGTGGACTAGGCGGCTTTGGTGCACTATGTGCTATTCCTCAAAAATACAAAGAGCCGATATTAGTATCTGGCACTGATGGTGTAGGGACTAAATTACGCCTTGCAATGGATTTAAACCGTCATGAATCAATTGGTATTGATTTAGTAGCCATGTGTGTTAACGATTTGATTGTGCAAGGTGCCGAACCTTTATTTTTCCTTGATTATTATGCTACAGGCAAACTTAATGTTGATGTTGCAACGACTGTAGTTACTAGCATTGCCGAGGGATGTAAACAATCAGGGTGCGCTTTAGTGGGCGGTGAAACGGCCGAAATGCCGGGTATGTACCATAATAATGATTATGATTTAGCTGGATTTTGCGTTGGCGTCGTTGAAAAATCTAAAATGATTGATGGCAGTAAAGTGCAAAACGGTGACGCATTAATTGCATTAGCTTCAAGTGGCGCTCATTCTAATGGCTATTCATTAGTCCGTAAAATTATTGAAGTCAGTGGTGTAAACCCAATAACCGAACAATTAGACGGCATACCACTTGCTGATCACCTACTTGCACCCACTAAGATCTATGTCAAGTCTGTCCTTGATCTTATCACTCAAGTTGAGGTGCACGCCATTGCCCATATTACAGGTGGTGGATTTTGGGAAAACATTCCGCGTGTTTTACCTGACAATACTCAAGCAGTCATCAATGAATCAAGTTGGCAATGGCCAGCCATATTTGATTGGCTACAACAAGCTGGCAATGTTAGTCGTCACGAAATGTACCGAACTTTCAACTGTGGTGTCGGTTTAATTATCGCATTACCTAAACAATCAGCCGATAAAGCAATTAACTTACTAAATAACCATGGTGAAAAAGCGTGGTTATTAGGTGAAATTAAGCACGCTACATCAAGTGAACGTGTTATTATTAAGTAGTGAGTATTCTATTTGAGATATTATTCAACTTTAAACAAGTTGAATAATATCTATTTAGACTATTTCAAGTTTTATCGATTTAAATAATGCCCCATAGTTTAATTACCGATATATCATTGTTTTATTTTTTATATCTTTATCATTCGTCTATCCTTTAGCTTACAATTCCAACGATTTTACTCAAAAATTTAATATAAAAATAGCTCAAAGCAATCTGACTTTTTGGTACAATAGCAGAAAATATTATAACAAAGTGATGTCGTAATACTTTAAAATAAAAGGTTTTTTAATGATCATATCAGACGCTAACAGCGCGGTGTCATCCGTCGCTTATCGTGCAAACGAAGTTATTGCTATTTACCCCATTACTCCAAGTTCAACAATGGCCGAACAGGCAGGGACGTGGGCTGAATTTAACAGGCCAAATGTATTTGGTGATACGCCAAGAGTGATTGAAATGCAGTCCGAAGCTGGTGCAATTGCGACTGTTCATGGTGCATTAATGACAGGTGGACTAGCAACTTCGTTTACTTCGTCACAAGGTTTACTTTTAATGATCCCATCGCTGTATAAAATAGCCGGTGAACTGACTCCTTTTGTTTTGCATGTTGCTGCTCGTACCGTTGCAACGCATGCCCTTTCAATTTTTGGTGATCATTCTGATGTTATGGCAATTAGGCAAACGGGGTTTGCTATGCTTTGTTCAAGTTCTGTGCAAGAGGCGCAGGATTTTGCCCTAATTTCGCAAATGGCCAGCTTTAATAGTCGCGTACCTTTTATTCACTTTTTTGATGGATTTAGAACGTCACACGAAGTTAATAAAATCTATCCAATTAGCGATGACCAAATCCGTAACTTATTACCACACGAAGCCATTAAAGCCTATCGCTCGCGTGCTTTAACACCTGATAACCCAGTAACACGCGGTACATCAGCTAATCCAGATACCTACTTTCAATGTCGTGAAGCAATAAATACCTATTATGATAATGTCTATCAACATGTTGTTGATGCTATGGACGCTTTTGCAATAGAAACTGGCAGAAAGTATCAACCTTTTGAATATTATGGTGCGAGTGATGCCGAGCGCATTATTGTGGTGATGGGATCGGGGGCAAGCACCACCAAAGAAGTGGTTGATGTATTACTTAAACAAAACGAAAAAGTCGGTGTGGTAACAGTTAGATTATTCCGCCCTTTTTCTGCCAATCATTTGCTAGAGATTATTCCAAGTACTGTGAATAAAATTGCTGTTCTTGATAGAACCAAAGAGCCTGGATCTCAAGCCGAGCCACTTTATTTAGATATTATAACTGCATTTGCTGAAAGCTTATCGCGCGGCGAACGTACCAGCATGCCGATCATTGTAGGTGGGCGTTATGGGTTATCGTCTAAAGAGTTTGATCCTCGTTGTGTACTTGCCATTTTTACCGAACTGGGATTAGATAAACCTAAACCACGATTTACCGTTGGTATTTATGATGATATAACTGGGCTCTCTTTACCGTTACCCGAACAATCTATTCCACAAAAATCCGCTCTTGAAGCCCTATTTTATGGACTTGGTAGTGATGGCACAGTGTCGGCAACCAAAAATAATATTAAAATTATCGGTGATAGTTCGCCTTTTTATGTACAAGGTTATTTTGTTTATGACTCTAAAAAAGCAGGTGGTTTGACTACTTCGCACTTACGAGTTAGCCTAGAGCCAATTGATTCCCCTTATTTAATTACCAGTGCCCATTTTATTGGCTGCCACCAAGACCAGTTTATCGATAAATATCAAATTGTTGATAAATTAAAAGACGATGGTATCTTTTTGCTTAACACGCCGTACAGCAAAGATGAAATTTGGCACCGCCTTCCTAAAGAAGTTCAAGTGCAATTAATTCAAAAACGAGCACATTTTTATATCATTAATGCAGCAAAAATTGCTCGTGAATGTAATTTAGGGGCAAGAATTAATACCGTTATGCAGGCGGCGTTTTTTCACCTAGCTGGAATTTTTAAAAATGATTTTAATATTACCCAATTAAAAGAAGTCATTGCAAAAAGTTATAGCAGTAAAGGACAAGATTTGGTTGAAAATAACTGGAAAGCACTTGATTTGGCTATTGCTTCGCTTGAGCAAATTCCACTTAGTTGTGTTGACCAAAGTAGTGCCATGATGCCTCCAATTGTGCCAGCTAACGCGCCTAATTTTGTTAAAACAGTCACTGCTGCTATGTTAGCAGGTTTGGGGGATAGCTTACCAGTATCAGCATTTCCACCCGATGGTACATGGCCAATAGGCACAACCAAATGGGAAAAACGTAACATTGCTGAAGAAATTCCTATTTGGCAACCCGAACTATGTACTCAGTGTAATCACTGTGCTGTTGCTTGTCCACATGCTGCCATTCGTGCTAAAGTTGTTGCGCCCGATGATATGGCTAATGCACCAGACTCATTAAGCTCGCTTGAAGTCAAAGCCCGTGATATGAAAGGTCAACGCTATGTGTTGCAAGTTGCACCAGAAGATTGTACAGGCTGTAATTTGTGTGTCGAAGTTTGCCCTGCTCGTGATCGCAATAATTTTGCAATTAAAGCAATTAACATGCAATCGCGTATCGACAACCTTGATACTCAGCGCACCAATTTTGACTACTTTATGGCATTGCCAGATCGCGATATTAATACGCTTGAACGCATTGATGTGCGTACATCACAATTACTTACACCGCTATTTGAATATTCAGGTGCTTGTGCTGGTTGTGGTGAAACACCATATATTAAATTGTTAACACAACTTTATGGCGATCATTTAGCAATTGCGAATGCCACAGGCTGTTCATCAATTTATGGTGGTAATCTTCCATCGTCACCTTACACAACTGATCGAGATGGTCGTGGACCGGCTTGGGCAAATTCGTTATTTGAAGATAATGCTGAATTTGCTTTAGGGTATCGCATTACTTATGATCAACATAAAAAACGTGCATTGCGCTTACTTGATTCTGTTGCTGGTGACATTTCGCCCGAGATTGTCATAGCATTAAAATCATCAGAGACATCTATCGCTGAAAAACGCCAACAAATCGAGTTATTACGTGAACAGCTTGCTCACCTAGACTCAGCTCAAGCACAAGAGTTGATCCAAGATGCAAACTACTTGGTTGATAAATCAGTTTGGGCTATTGGCGGTGATGGTTGGGCTTACGATATTGGATTTGGTGGGCTTGATCATGTCATGAGCTTAACTGATAACGTAAATGTATTGGTGCTAGACACCCAGTGTTATTCTAATACAGGAGGTCAACAATCAAAAGCCACCCCAATGGGTGCGGTATCAAAATTTGCTGATTTAGGCAAGCATAAAGCCCGTAAAGATCTTGGTGTGAGTGTAATGATGTACGGACATGTATATGTGGCACAAATTGCGTTAGGTTCGCAACTAAATCAAACGCTTAAAGCCTTACAAGAAGCTGAAGCATATGATGGACCATCGCTCATTATTGCTTATAGTCCTTGTGAAGAACATGGCTATGATCTTGCTAAATCACATGAGCAGATGAAAGATTTAGTTAAATCAGGATTCTGGCCTTTATATCGTTACGACCCACGCCGTATGGCAGAAGGCAAGCCAGCTTTGGTGTTAGATTCAAAAGCACCAAACAGCGAGTCATTAACTGGTATATTATTAAAAGAACAGCGTTTCCGCCGTTTAGAAACACTTGAACCTGTAATTGCTAATACCTTGCATGAGCGTTCAACCAAAATGGTGGATTCTAAATATCAGTTTTTGCAGATGCTGGCAACCTTTTCAGATATCGAAACACCAGCGGATAGCTAACATTAATTACCCACAGTAATTGACAAAAACCTCCAAAGGACTGTTATTTATAACGGTCCTTTTTATACACTTTCTTGAGCAATAAAGCACCAATATTGTGCATATTCAAATCAACATGTACTGATAGCAACAACATCATCTCTCATTTTTCGTCGTTATTACCACATAAATCAAGCTCTCTATTGAACATTAAAAACTTGGTATTATTTTTGCTTAATTAATAATTGACCCAATAAGGATCAATTAAACATGAGGTGAATCATGATGTCTAACTTAAATATCAGTAGAAGAAAATTAATCACATTTTCAAGTGCAGCAATAGCCGGATTATCGGTTAATCAACTGCTAGCAAAAGCGTATGCACAAGATATACAAAAAACGATCTCATTCTCACTACCCATGGTGAATAAAGTTGTCACGCCAGATGCTACTAATCCTGTTCGACTTAACTTTAACGAAAATACACTAGGCATGTCACCAAGTGCTAAGCAAGCTGCCATTGATGCTGTTCCTAAAGCTAATAGATATGCAAAAGCTGAAATGCCGCTATTAAATAAAGCATTGGCGCAACATCACCATGTTAATGAAAAGCAAATCCTTTTAACAGCGGGATCATCAGAAGGTATCCGTAGTACTATTTCTGCTTTTGTTAAACCTAATACGCAATTAGTTATACCAGAACTTACCTATGGTGATGGCGAGCATTTTGCTAAAATTTTTAATTTAAAAATAACCAAAGTTCCATGTTTATCCGATTGGAAAATTGATATCACAGGCTTAAAAAAAGCAGTTGAAGATTATCAAGGATTTTCTATTGTTTATCTAGTTAATCCAAATAACCCAACTTCGACTGTGTTTGGCATTAATGAGATCGAATCATGGATATCAAGTAAGCCTAAAAACACCATTTTTATTTTCGACGAAGCATATGCTGAATTTGTTAATGATCCTACTTTTGAATCAGCAGACAAATTTATTACACAAGGATATGAAAATATTGTATTACTTAAAACATTTTCTAAAATTCATGCTATGGCTGGCTTACGTGTAGGCTACGTTGTAAGTACTGATGAAAACATTAAAAATATAGCACAGTATGTAGCAGGTGAAAAACTCAACTATTGTGGTGTTTGTGCTGCGTTAGCATCGATAAATGATACTCAATATTTGACCTACTCCAAAAAAGTGGTTGATGTGTCACGCGAGATTATGGAAAAAGTATTGTCAGAGTTGGGACTACATTATCTTAAATCAGAAACTAATTTTATGTTTCATAAAGTACCTATCAAGTTAAATGATTATCGTGAATTAATGAAACATAAATTTATATTAGTCGGTCGAGATTTTCCCCCTGCGACCAATTGGTGTCGTATATCACTCGGCACACCGGGCGAAATGCTGTATGTCGCAAATGTAATGCGTGAATTAAGAGATAAAGCGATAATTTAAATCATAAACTAATAATTAAAGCGCTCTAAATCGATTAAATTAAGAACGCTTTAATTTAAATACTAGATAAATCTCAATGTTAGCTACCAGTTAAACGGCGTGTCATCCAGTAATGTTTCTTCCAGTAGCTTTCATTTAAGTTAGAATAGGTAACCCCTTTCGACGTTGAAGCATGCAAAAATTTACCATCTGCATAGTAAATACCTACATGTAAACCACTACGGCTACGACCGGTTTTAAAGAACACCAAATCGCCTGCTTTAGGCTTCTTCACCTTGACACCTAATTTAGCTTGCTCTGCAGCACTTCTCGGTAAAGTTTTTGAAAGTTTATTTTTGAAAAAGTTCATTACCAAAGCAGAACAGTCACTACCCGCTAAAGTTGTACCTCCATAACGATATGGCGTATTTTGCCATTTTTTATAGTGAGATTCTATTTTAGCTAACATAGTTGGGCTAGGTTTACTGCTCTTAACAGCAACTTGACCTTGGCTAGTACTACAACCAAATAACATAAGGATAGAAAAGATCAACGTAGTTATTAAAAAAAGTTGCTGTAAATTAATGCAATTGCTCAGCAACGTCCCTAATAGTCGATTGTCTTTTTTTGTCATTTCTTTTTATTCCTTTATTTAAAGTCGACCAATGCGAATAACGTCTTGCTACCTTTAAGCTTTTAGGTAATATTCCCTTTTCCCATTCACTTTTATCTAATTTAGATAATTTAACAGGACTCATGTCCGCATGGCTGCGATGATTTAGACTTTCTTTTAGGCGAATTAATCGCAAAGAAAGAAAACAAATAATAACATCATCAACACTTAATTTACTATAACCAGAAAGCTGATACCGCATTCTAGCACCATAATGTTTTGCAGTTTGCATTAAACTACCCACGGCTGCGCCAATTAACGCAGCCGAGCCTAGCGAAATTCCTCCGGTTGCTAAGTCAATACTTGCACCTATCGTTGCGCCAGACACAAAGCCTTTAGTCAAATGGATACCCATCGTTTTTAATGCATCAACATTAAAAAGGTCAGCATTATAACGGCCTTTGATTAAAGGCAAATTTTCTTCACTCTCTTGAGTTGAATCGAATTGATACAACTTTAGTAATTCGTTGATCGCTATTTGTTCTCGCTTTCTGACTTTATTTTGCATATCAGTAATTGCTTGATTGTCATTTAATTTAGCCATTTCGTAAAAGGCCGTGACATCAACAAGAGTTTCAGCAATAATTTGATTTGCGGTTTGATTGCGAGATTCGCGAATTTGTGCGATTTTATCTAGCCAATTATCTAATATTTCTTTAGCTGGCTCAACCAGTAAAGCAAGGCTATGATATAAACGCTCCTCACCATCTAGGGGAGGAAATATAGCATCGAAGCGTATGATAGCATGAATCCCAATGCGTGACAGTAACTTTTTCCATTCCTTTTCATTCTGATCGCTATCAGAGATAAAATTTAAAACGGCTAATATGGGTTTATCACTATTGGCTAAAATAGCTAATTCATCATGATACTTGGCCAATACTGGCTCACGTGCATCAATGACATAAATGGCTGCATCGCTATTTAACAATTGTCTGATAACTTTAGCTTCTTGATTAAATACGTTTTCGGATTCTGGACTTTGTAAAAAAAATGTTAATTTATCAATACCATCAAGTTTTGAATTAGCGGGAACAAGTTGGTTAATATAATCATAAAGCGCTAAACTGTCTTCTAACCCCGGGGTATCATAAAAAACAATCGATTTATTATGTTCAAGTGGCAATGTTATTGATTCAACATGTCTTGTAGTACCGGGGCTATCAGACACATGACCAAAATGACTGTTACGAATCAAAGTACGAAGTAACGACGTTTTGCCAACATTAGCATGACCCACCACTGCTAATTTTAACGTTGATAACATATTAAAGGTCCTCGCTTAGCCAATCAGGTTGAGCTAACTGAAAAGATAGCAATTGCCAATTATGATACTGTTTGCCTTGATTAATAAACCAAATACGAGTTTGCTGTGATTTATTAATCAACTGATGAATAAAATTCAATAATCCCCGATCGGGCGATCTATCGGTATCAATCGCTATTAACAGTTTTTTGGCTGGTGTCAATTGTAAATAATCTAAAATCTTACTACGCTGCTCACGAGTATTTAAAAAACCTAAAAATGAAACAGATTCTGGATAATGCCAACTTTCTTGCACATCTATGGCAACCAAAAATGCACCCTCGCCGTTTTCAATTGAATGTATTGGTAAATACCATTGATTGCTGGTACTACCAAATTTATCTGCATCCTCAATCTTAACAAACAGTGGCTGTAATTGATTTGCTAATATCTGATAATCAGGGTGTGCAGTATTTAGCGTAATTTGGCGGCAACTAACCAACCAATTAACACCACAAAATACCATACATAAAAATCGTACCACCAAGCCATAGACAATAAACACGCCAAGCAACCAAACAGCCCATGATGAACGTACTTCACCAGCGCTTAGCGCATGTTCGCTTAGCTTTATGACTTCGTCCTTAGGAATTTCAAAACCAAATAATGACGGTAAGTAACCTAAATAGTGAGTTAAAGCAATCACAGTATCAGAACTAAGCAGCGTTGTTTGCCATTCAAAGCTATAATGCTTGGTTGAAAATAGCACAACTAACACCAATAACGAACTGCTTAAGATCACAGTCCAAAACAGATTAAGCACAAAACCGATAAGCCAACGAATGCGCGATCCAAACAGCTCAACAAACGCAGGTATAAGTTGCTGGACTGTCTTTTTTTGAGAGAGTTTTTTAGCTAACCATAACCAACAATGAATCAATAAACTGCCACCAAAATTAGCAAAAAATAAGAACGAACCAAACCAAATAGATAATGTAATAAAATGCACACCTAATAAGCTAAAAAGTGCCCAATACAAATTGATTGGATTTTGGCTTAACGCCCCCAATGCTAAAGAGCTCCCCAAAAACACCGATAATAACAACAATAGCACAAAAGAGAATTTAACAGATCGCAGCAGTACTTTTTGCGCCGAATATAGCCCATTTTGTTTAGACAACATGGTTGCTCGCATCACAATTCGATCTGTAAGCGATATTTGTTCTGCTCTTACTTGTCGGTTAATGTCTTGATCGGCAAATCGTCCAGACTCAGTTTCAATTAAATGGATGGTTTCGGTCAGCCAGAGTGATTTTAGCTTTTGTCGCATTAGATTTAATCTTCGCCATTATGATGAATATAATATAAAAGAAACGCGACCTAAGTCGCGTTAAAAAAATCGAATCAATTACTGTGTTATTTCACCAATCTTGCTTAGTAAAGTTTGAATACGTTGTTGCCATACTTGCTGATCTTGTTTTAGTTTTTCGTTTTCGTCGCGTAACACTTTCATTTCATCAGAACTATCATTAATTAGTTGCTCCAACTCTTGATTACCTTGCTTTAAAGTAGCAATCTCTTGTTGTAATGTAGTGATAGTATTAATTGTATGTTGGATTCGACTTTCTAATTGATTTAATATTTCTAATGACATATTTTTCCTCAAGCTCAATTTATTTGATGTATAATAGATAGTATTATAACCAATTCATTCTGAAATCAACACCTTTTTAAATCTTAAGTTGGAGAAAATTATGCGAAAACCTCTCGTTATGGGTAACTGGAAACTCAATGGTAGTATTGAAATGGCAAAAAACTTAGTGGCAGAGCTAAAAAATGAGCTATCAACCAATACTCAATGCGATGTAGCCATCGCCCCACCAGTTGTTTATTTAGACTTTGTCAAACATCAATTAGATAAGTCTAATATTATTTTAGGTGCACAAGATGTAGGAGTTAACTTATCGGGTGCTTTTACTGGTGAAGTATCAGTCAATATGCTCAAAGAAGTTGGCGTAACTCACATTATCATTGGTCATTCTGAACGTCGCACTTATCACAAAGAATCTGATGAATTTATTGCTAAAAAGTTTGGTGTAATTAAAGAGGCGGGTTTAGTGCCTGTATTATGTATTGGTGAAACCGAAGCCGAAAACGAAGCAGGTCAAACACAAGCAGTTTGCGCACGTCAAATTGATGCAGTTATTAAAGCGCTTGGCGTTCAAGCATTTAACGGTGCTATTATTGCTTATGAACCAGTTTGGGCTATTGGAACTGGTAAATCTGCAACCCCAGCACAGGCGCAAGCAGTCCACAAATTTATTCGCGATCATATTGCCAAACAAGATGCAAAGGTAGCACAACAAGTGATCATTCAATATGGTGGTTCTGTTAATGATAAAAATGCAGCCGAACTATTTACTCAGCCAGATATTGATGGCGCATTAGTTGGTGGAGCATCATTAAAAGCCGATGCTTTTGCCGCAATCGTTAAAGCTGCTGAACAAGCTAAAAAATAAATCACAAACATAGCCAATAATAAAAAGACGCTTATTAGCGTCTTTTCATTTTCCTAGTTAATTTCAATTTTAGCTTTTGGCTGATAGCGTGATGGCCAAATTTTCTCAGCAGGAACTTGCAAATAATCAGAAATTATTCGCTCATACTTAGGGCAATGTCGATACAATGCGTTTCTCAACGTATCCGCCTGCAAGCCGCTGGCTCTCGATAATGCCCTTAAATTTCCGCCTCTGATTTTAATTTCACCTACGACTCTAGATGGAGTCCAGTCTTGATCTTGTTCTCTCATTATGAGATCCTCTATTAGTTAAACTCTTGCTATTGTAAAGATTATCGGTATTACAATACTTAAAATATAAGAAATCACTAGCAAAGGATATCACATAAAAAAACGAATTAAAATAACAAAAGCAAAAAGAATACAAGTAACGGAATAAAAAATGACTAAAAACAATGTAAAAAAACAAGGTGAATTTGAAAAAACGCGCATATTAACCGAGACAGGGGTAATTCATTTTAGGGATAGATTAAACTTAGTATTAGAAGGTGCATCAGGAAATGCTTTCGCCAAAAAAGTCGGAATGTCAGAAGCGGTAATACGTGATTACTTATCTGGCAAAACCTATCCGGCCTTAAATAGACTGGCCATTATTGCCCAAAAATGTGATGTACCTATTGAGTGGTTAGTGACAGGCAAAGGAGAATGCCGCTTATTATCTGAATCTGGAGGCCGGAATTCAGTTTATATTCCATTTCATCAATTGAACGAAACAAGTAAATCTTATTCCCAAATAGAATCCATTCCGTTCGAAATTACCTTAATAAAACATCTAGGTTGCAATCACGAAGACTTAACTGCGGTTTGGGCAAAAGGCGACAGCATGGAACCCACGATATCAAATCATGATATCCTAATTATCAATAAAGCCCATCACAAACCGATTGATGGCTATTTGTATGCTGTTGAATATGAAGATCAAATCTGTATTAAACGAATTCAAAATCAAGGTGTTAATTTGGTATTACTTTGTGATAATCCTAAGTACCCAGCTATTATTGGTGAGAAGAATGAATCACAAAACTTTAAAATTATTGGACTTGTTATTTATCTTTTAAAAGATCTTAACTAAGCCCCATTTCACCTTTAATAATAACAGCTTTATCAGTTTTGACTGATAAAGCTGTTTTAACTTGCGAAAATTCGTTTTTTTACACGAAAATCAAAACTAAAAAAATGTAAAAAAGTTTCAGGAAACTATGCGTTTTAGTATAAATTTAATGTAAAGTTAATTTAAATAAAAAATCAATACAGCGATCGCTATCCGCATAACTTTATGCTTTTTTCCGTAGTTATGCTAAAATTAACTCCAAATTTTTTATTAATTTTACCTATTAATACAATCATTATGCCAAATATAAAAACTCAAAAAAAAGTCGTTGTCGGTATGTCTGGTGGCGTGGATTCTTCTGTCTCGGCTTATTTATTACAACAACAAGGATATGAAGTTGTTGGATTATTTATGAAAAATTGGGAAGAAGACGACACAGAAGAATATTGTTCAGCCGCTATAGACTTAGCGGATGCGCAAGCAGTGTGTGATAAATTGAATATTAAATTACATACTATAAATTTTGCAGCTGAATATTGGGATAATGTATTTGAACATTTTCTATCTGAATATAAAGCAGGTCGAACGCCAAACCCTGATATTTTATGTAATAAAGAAATTAAATTTAAAGCTTTTTTAGAATATGCAGCAGAAGATCTTGCAGCTGACTTTATTGCCACAGGGCATTATGTCCGTAAACGTCAAATAGGCGACAAGGTTGAATTATTACGTGGCATCGATACTAACAAAGATCAGAGTTACTTTCTTTATACCTTAAGTGAAGCACAAGTGAGTCAAAGCTTGTTTCCGGTTGGTGAACTAGAAAAACCAGAGGTGCGTAGAATTGCACAACAGCTTGGCTTAGCTACCGCAGCTAAAAAAGACTCAACGGGCATCTGTTTTATTGGTGAACGCAAATTTAGTGACTTTTTAGCGCGATATTTACCAGCGCAATCAGGTAATATTCGCACTGTTGATGGCAAAGTCATCGGTCAACATCAAGGTCTGATGTATCACACATTAGGGCAACGCAAAGGGCTAGGTATTGGTGGCTTAAAACAAGCCGATGACACACCATGGTACGTAGTTGACAAAGATCTTACCAATAACGAACTGATTGTGGCACAAGGTCATGATCATCCCGCGCTATTTTCTGATGGATTGATTGCTCAGCAACTCCATTGGGTGGACCGTAAAGTAGTGACCAAACCATTTAGTTGTACCGTAAAAACGCGCTATCGCCAACAAGATATCGCTTGCCAAGTTATCCCATTAGGCGATGACAAAATCAAAGTTATGTTTGATAATTCTGTTGCAGCTGTTACACCGGGCCAATCTGCCGTCTTTTATAAGGATGAAGTCTGCCTTGGTGGTGGTATTATAGAAGAAAGAATTAAAAGCAATAAGGAGTACTAAAGTGAATAATAAATATCATCATATTGCTATCGCTCTTGCTGGTGTTGCACAAAGTGCCATATTAGTGCCCCAACTAGCTAACACAGGCGCTTGCAGTACCATGCTTTATGAACAAACAATAAAAAGTGTATTTAAAACCTCGCCAACAACAACGGCCGATGTTTATGATGGTATTGAAAATATCAAAACAGGATTACAAACGCTAATACAACTATTATCGTCTGGTCAAAAAGAACAAATGCAAATAATTCGTTACCTGTTTGGCACGCTTAGTATTACAAGCAAATTATTAAAAAATAATGACGCATTAGATAAGATAGACCAGCGATTAAAACGCATCGCAGGACTTTATTTAGAGATGAATGATGAAACTGTCAGCGCTCATGTTAATGATCTATCTTACTCATTAGCGGGAATTTATTCAGATATTATCAGCCCAATATCAACGAAAATCAAAGTTATTGGCAAAGTCGAATTTTTACAAAACTCGACAGTACAAGCTGAAGTAAGAACGGCACTTTTGGGGTGTGTTCGATCGGCCATTTTATGGTATCAAGTTGGCGGTAGTCGCTTTCAGTTTATTTTTTGCCGTAAACGTATTTGTAATGCTGCACAGCAACTATTAGACCAAATTAATCGCGCAAACTAATTTACACTTTATAATTGATATTTCAAAATAGCAACGGAGTTAAACCGATGGAATTATCTGCACTTACTGCCCTTTCACCAATTGATGGACGTTATGGCGACAAAACAACAGAGTTACGCTCTATTTTTAGCGAATATGGTTTATTAAAATACCGCGTCCAGGTCGAGGTTTGTTGGTTACAAAAGTTAGCCTCACAAGCAGATATTTTAGAAGTTCCAGCGTTAAGTCAATCAGCCATCAATCATCTTAATCAAATTGTAGATCAATTTAATGAGCAAGATGCAAATCGCATTAAAGAAATTGAAAGAACTACGAATCACGATGTCAAAGCAGTGGAATATTTTTTAAAAGAAAAAGTTAGCACAAATAAAGAATTACACACCATTAATGAATTTATCCATTTTGCCTGCACATCAGAAGATATTAACAACTTATCTTATGCGTTAATGCTAAAAACAGCCAGAGATACCGTTTTACTGCCCTATTGGAATAAACTGATTGACAAAATCACCTCACAAGCCAAAGCCTATCGTGATTTACCGCTGCTTTCAAGAACACATGGTCAACCTGCTACGCCATCAACTATTGGTAAAGAGTTTGCCAATGTCGCTTATCGCCTAAAACGCCAATTAAAGCAACTACAATCGGTTGATATACTGGGTAAAATTAATGGCGCAACTGGAAATTACAACGCGCATATGGTGGCTTATCCACAAGTAAATTGGCATCAACTGAGTGAGGAGTTTGTCAGTTCATTAGGGTTAAAATGGAATCCTTATACCACACAAATTGAACCCCATGATTATATTGCCGAATTTTTTGATTGTGTGGCGCGATTTAATACCATTGTTATCGATTTTGATCGAGATATCTGGGGATATATTTCATTAAATCACTTTAAACAAAAAACTGTTGCTGGTGAAATAGGATCTTCAACCATGCCACACAAAGTTAACCCAATTGATTTTGAAAATTCTGAAGGCAACTTAGGGATTGCCAATGCAATCATGAATCATTTAGGCAGCAAATTACCGATTTCCCGCTGGCAACGCGATTTGACCGACTCTACTGTTTTACGAAATCTGGGCGTGGGTATCGGTTATGCCATTATTGCTTATCAATCAACTTTAAAAGGATTAAACAAGCTTGAAGTCAACGAAGCCTATTTACTTGAAGAACTTGAACGCAACTGGGAAGTATTAGCCGAACCAATCCAAACCGTCATGCGCCGTTACAGTATTGAAAAGCCATACGAAAAATTGAAAGAATTAACACGTGGCAAACGTGTTGATGCAGAGGGAATGAAACAATTTATTGATTCATTAGATTTACCAGAAGACGAAAAATCACGATTAAAGCAATTAACGCCAGCTAACTATATTGGTTATGCAACCCATTTTGTTGATAAACTATAATACTGACTTAAATCTCATAGTTAGCCTGAACTTGATTAAAGCTAATCTTTCAGGCGACTATGATAAGCACATTTATCCAACTCAATAAAAGTGCATTATTTGTATAAAATAGGAAAATATAATTGAAGATCCGCATTGCAACTCGAAAAAGCCCCTTAGCATTATGGCAGGCTAATTTTGTTAAACAAAACCTATTACTGGCACACAAAAATTTAACTGTAGAACTAATACCGATAGTTACACAAGGCGATGTATTACTTGATAGCCCACTATCAAAAATTGGTGGAAAAGGTCTTTTTGTTAAACAACTAGAACAAGCCATATTAAATAGTGAAGCGGATATTGCGGTCCACTCAATAAAAGACATTCCAGCAGAGTTTCCTGAAGGGCTAACACTCGCGACAATTTGCAAGCGAGATGATGTACGTGATGCATTTATTTCAAACAAGTATTCAAATCTAGATGAACTACCAAATGGAGCGGTAATTGGCACATCAAGTTTACGACGTCAATGTCAGTTACGAGCAAAATACCCCCATTTACAAATTAAAGATCTTCGAGGCAATGTTGGTACTCGCTTAGCTAAGCTTGATAATAACGAATATGATGCCATTATTTTAGCCTCAGTTGGTTTAAAACGTCTAGCATTAGAAGACAGAATTAAACAGTATATTGATACCAGCTTAATTTTACCGGCTGTCGGACAAGGTGCAATTGGTATCGAAACTCGAACAGATGACAAGCAAATATTAAATATTCTTTCAGTGCTTGATGACAAAAATAGCCGAGTTTGTATCCAAGCAGAAAGAGCAATGAATAAAACATTACAGGGTGGTTGCCAAGTGCCTATTGCTTGTTATAGCCAATTAAATAATGATATCTTATCATTACAAGGTCTTGTTGGGCGCATTGATGGTTCTAAAATAATCAAAGCCGCATTAACAGGTGATATATCAGAGGCCGAAAAGTTGGGGCAAGAACTAGCAAAACGCTTATTAGAACAAGGTGCAAAAGCAATATTACAGGAATTGAATGGAGGATGATTTATGTCACTAGGCCCTCTCCTGAGGGTGAAAAGCTTACCCAACTATTTAATCAAACAAACCTGTCAGCACAACATCTGCCATTATTTAATATTTCTCAAGGTGATGATCTGCTCAATTTACAAGAGCAACTGAATCAACTTTTACCCAACGACATTGTCATCGTTGTTTCACCACAAGTAACACATGTTATTAACACTTACCTTTCCAATCTAATATTACCAGCTAGCCTGCGTTATTATGCGATAGGTAAAAAGTCAGCACAATTATTTAACCAATTTACCACTGCTAAAGTCAATTATCCCAATATAGAAAATAGCGAAGGGTTATTAGCTGAACTCCAACAAGAATCTGTACAACACCACACTATTTTGATTTTATGCGGTAATGCAGGTCGGCAATTACTCACGCAAAAACTAACTAGTCGAGCAGCCAAGGTTAAATCAATAACCTGTTACCGCCGTAAACCCATCCACTACTCACTAAATATATTATCCAGCAATGTTGAAAAGCAAATCATCATTATTACTAGCCTAGAACACTTAATCCAACTTGAATTATATAGCAATCTTGAACATAAAACACAGGCTAATCTTGTTGTAACCAGTCAACGAATCTTTGCAAAAGCCAAACAACTCAAATGGCAAAAAATTCTACTGGTCAATAGCGCAAATAATCAAAAACTTTTTGAGGCTGTAACGGTAAACTACGGTATAACCGAATAATTTAAATAGATTCGGAAAGTAAATTATTGGTCAGTATTGAAAGAAAATGATGTTCAAGGCTAAGCATATGATAGAAATTAAAAACTGATGGGTGAATTTACTTAAATTGATAGTAATAACCTACCTAAGAGTAGTCTATGATACTTGCTTATTAAGACAATCATTAAAATTTATTTAAAACAATATTAACTCTATGTCATAATGCCTATATAAATTTCAAATAAATCTAAATGAGGTCATTTATGCCACCAAGATATTATGGTGCTAATGCAACACTGTCAACAATAAGCACAACTTCATTTAGTCAACCAGTAGCCATTCAAAATGAAGCGAATAAGACTATGAAAGAAGACACAAAAAATCAAGAAAATACACAATCTAGTCCAGCAGTGGAATCTAAAGCTCGTCCACAAGCCAATAATAGCAACCACGCCGATAATACAAGCAAAGCGCCTGTTTCAAAACTCTCTATTATAGCTATAGCATTAACCGCTTGTTTAGGTGGCTTTGGTTTTTATTATGGTCACAAGCAAGTTGAGGCACAAAAAAAGACCATCTCAACCTTGCAAACTGAACTGGCCAATTTAAAACAGACAACTAAGCAAAGTATAACAACCGATTTACAAAATAGCATTACCGACGCTGTTAATAAACAAAATCAGCAATTCAATTTGTTAGAACAACGCGTTGATCGTGAGCTTAGTGATCAGCAAAAAATACAACAACAGTTAAGTAATCAAATAAATGATACTTCAAAACTTGCCGAACAAAGTCTACAAAGCATTAACGAACGTTTATCTGCCATGTCAACGACTGATCACCATGTCTGGCTAATTTCACAAGCAAATTATTTAGTACATTTAACAGGCCGAAAAATTTGGAATGACCAAGATTACACATCAGCTCGATTACTTCTAAAAAGTGCCGACGAAAGCCTAGCCCAAGCTGATGACCCGAGCCTATTACCAGCACGACAAGCCATTAGTAAAGATATCAATTCGCTTGCTCAAGTAAGTTTTATTGATACTGATGGCATTATTATGAAACTCATTGGTTTATCTGAATCGCTTACCGAATTACCTTTAGTGGGTAATTATAAAGATATCGATCTTGGCATGACCTTATATAACGAAGATACTACAAGTACACAAACCAATGACGCTCAAACAGAAAAGGCAGATGCAGGTAGCAATCAGCAAACCCGAGCGCACAATGCAACTGATAAGTTTAATAATGATGTATCATCATCGGTCAATAATTGGTCGAGTAATTTATTAACTAGTGCCAAAACCTTTATGGATAAATTTATTACCATTGAAAAGCTTGACGATAAAGATAACAACTTTAAAGCGTGCTTAGAACAAGCGGAAAAAGATGAAAAACAAATTGCCAAATGCCAAATATTAAAAGCGCCATTGAGTTTAGAACAGTCACTTTATTTACGCGAAAACATTCGCTTCCGACTACTGATTGCCGCACAAGCAGTGCCAAGACATCAAGATCTCATTTATCAACGTGCGCTTAATGATGCTGCAATTTGGGGGAATGCTTATTTTGATGGAAATGCACCAAGCGTAAAAGCCTTCATTGATGAGCTTGATAATTTGCAAAATCAATCCATCAGCAATCAAAACGTACCAGACAACCTAACTAGCATTGGCGAGCTTGAAAAACTAATGCAAACCCGTGTTCGTTCGACGTTGACAAAATAGGAGAATAATAATGATAAAAATACTAATTATTTTCTTAGTGTTAGTGGGCGGATTCTTTTTGGGACCATTATTGCAAGGACACCAAGGCTCAGCGGTATTTGAATTTGCTAGGTATCGTGTCAGTATGTCATTTTATTCATTTATCATTCTCGAATTAATTGGCCTGCTGTGTCTTTATTTAATTTATTGTTTTTTTAACAAAATATTTAACTCCAAAACGGCGTTAGGCAATTGGTTACGCTTAAAGTCACCTCAAAAATCGATAAAACGCATAGAACAAGCGCAAATGTTATTGCTAGAGGGTGATTATCAACAAGCGGCTAAACTCTTTCTCAAAAGTGCTAAAGGGGCAAAAAATACCACCTTATCGTATTTGCTTGCCGCACAAACCCAAATCGATAATAATGAATTCATTAAGGCCAATCAATCACTTGAACAAGCCGCTAGAAATTGTCAACCTAAAGCGTTATTTGCCTTCCAATTAGTACAAATTCGATTGCAACTAAAAAACCGTGAATACACTGCTGCTCGAATAACGTTAGATCAGTTACTAAACGAAAAACCTCGTCATGTTGAAGTACTTAAATTGGCAAATCAACTTTATTATGAAATAAGTGACTACCAAGCAATTATTGACCTATTGCCTGCAATGTACAAAGCTAAAGTGTATAGCGAATCCCAATTAGATCAGTTTAAACAAACAGCTTATATTGGTCGAATCGAGCAATTAGCGACTAACGGTGATGAACAAACACTCGTAAAATGGTGGAATTCACAACCAAGGGCTATTTTGAATAATATTACTTATCAAAAAGCAATGGCCAACTATCTTCAACAACTGGGACAAGATAGTGAAGCTAAAAAGCTATCAAAATCGATTAGCAAACTTGAGGCAAAAGAAAGAACATAAACAGGGCATTTGCCCTGTTTTTGCTCCTGCTCAACATAACAATTTGCCAAAACAACATTAAAAATCAGTTATTGCTCAATCAAACCATAAAATAACGAATTAACGCCATAAAGGACACACCAGCAACTACAATGCACATCAAGTTCTTAGTTAAAAAGGCAACAACTGCGGTTGGAATTGTTGCTAAACAGTATTCCACATTAAAATCTGGAAACTGCCCTTGTTTTGCCACAAATAGGTTTTGTACAAATAGCGCAGTTAAAATACATAAAGGCACGTACGACAAAAAACGAATGATAATATCAGGTAACTGAAACTTTCGAACTAACATAAATGGCATGACTCTTGGCAACCATGTTACGAGTCCACAACCTAAAATGATAAATAAACTATAAATTGTCATGTATCACGCTCCATTGCTATTCCCATAAAGCAACCACAAAAAGTGCTGATTAAAATTGCCATTTCAGGTGATACAAAGCGCATTAACAAAATCAACATAACAGCAACGGTTAACATGGCTAAAAGTCGGTTTTTAAGACTTTTGCTTTTATCACCAATCAATTGTAAATAAAGCAAACCAACAAACATAGCCACTAAAGCATAATCTAAGCCAAATTGAGTTGGGTCTGGTAACCACTCACCAATTAAAGCACCCAGCAAACAAGATACAATCCAAGTAAGATAAGCAGTTAAATTAAGCCTATGCATCCAAGCAGCATTAACAGGCACTTTATTGGTAATTGCATTCATTGCCACAGCAAAACTTTCGTCAGTCAATAAGCTACCAATACCAATATTATTGAATAAAGAGAATTTTCGAAAAGCTGGGGCAGTTGCCATGCTCATTAAAAAATGACGTGAATTAACCAAAAAAATCGTAAAAATAACAGCTGAAATGGGTGTCGCCACCATCATTAATCCAGCAATAATAAATTGTGCAGCACCCGCATAAACAATGACGGCTAATAATGTCACTTCTAATACCGATAGATGAGCTGATTTACCCACCACACCGGCGGCGATACCGATACCAATATAGCCAAGTAAAGTTGGAACACAGGCATAAACACCATCTTTAAAGGTCAAAGACATAAGAATTCCTTGGTGATACAATATTCTATAAATTAACGTTGTTTATATTGCAAATATGTAATAAAGCGTACTGTTCGAGTCTATTATTTACTAAAACTTATGCACTAAATTAAATAACTTAACTCACAATAAACAACAATATATTACCAAATTTTGCTATAATATCGCTTGACTAATATCAATGATAACAAAAATAACTTTATAGCAATTAACGTGGCAAACATATCTATGTATACAGGAACTCTATTTATCATCTCTGCGCCAAGTGGTGCAGGTAAATCAAGTCTTATTCGAGCTTACTTATCCCAAAAAAACCATCATCAAGCCAAAGTGTCCATTTCGCATACTACGCGCAATCCTCGCCCTGGCGAAGCGCATGGCGAACATTATTATTTTGTAGATCACAAAGACTTTGAATCCTTAATTGAACAGCAGGCATTTGTCGAATATGCTAACGTATTTGACCACTATTACGGCACATCAAAAGCCGAAATCGAACAAAGCCTATTGCAAGGGATTAATGTCTTTTTAGATATTGATTGGCAAGGAGCACAGCAAGTACGCAAAAAAATGCCTCAAGCAAAAAGCATATTTATCTTACCACCTTCGCTAAAAGAACTTGAAAATCGCCTAGTTAAACGCGGTCAAGATGACAGTAGTGTGATTGCCAAACGGATGCAAAAAGCACAAGCCGAAATTTCGCACTATAACGAATATGACTATGTCATTATTAATGACGATTTTGATACCTCATTACACGCTTTGAGTGTGATAATTACCGCTGCCAGCCTAGAACAACCAAAACAAACTATCA
The DNA here is from genome assembly GCF_057063585.1 of Gilliamella sp. X-60. Classification (NCBI taxonomy): domain Bacteria; kingdom Pseudomonadati; phylum Pseudomonadota; class Gammaproteobacteria; order Orbales; family Orbaceae; genus Gilliamella; species Gilliamella sp. X-60. Next base: position 58,689 of record NZ_JBXSQJ010000006.1, read on the forward strand.
TCAATAAGCAATTATTAGCAGATTTGTTAGGGAATAATTTTAATTAAGGTGCAAAATAATCGCCGAGTGCTCGGCGATATTATGAATAGGATAACTTAATGACCTAATGCTTTATCGGCCTGATCGTTTTGAATCAACTCTAGCTTATATCCATCAGGATCTTCAACAAAAGCGATAATGGTTTTCCCCCCTTTTACTGGTCCTGCTTCACGTGTTACTTTGCCTCCAGCTTGTTTTACGTCATTGCACATTTTTGCAACATCATCAACACCAATAGCGATATGCCCAAATGCTGAACCATGATCGTATTTGTCAGTACCCCAATTGTAAGTTAACTCGATAACTGAGCTGGTTGTTTCATCCCCATATCCCACAAAGGCTAATGAATATTTGTATTGCGTGTTTTCGCTAGTTCTTAACACTCGCATTCCCATTACACGAGTATAAAAATCAATTGAACGCTGAAGATCGCCAACTCGGATCATAGTATGTAATATACGCATTGATTTATTGTCCCTTATAACGATTAAGAATTTATTTAAGTTTATACGTTAGTATTCAGACAGGCAAATTTTTGTTGAATATTGAGTGATTATGGACAAAATGCAAACAACAATGACAATTGAATCAAGTTAGTTGATAGGTGAGGTATTTCGCTCACCATCAAGATGAGCGAAAGTGACTGTTAGCTAAGGACAATATGCCCACAGCTTAAGATAAAAATTAACTATTATTTTTTTGGACTGCTATTATAACGTGGTGATGCGCTAATTTGCTTACCGTTAGTCACTAAACGAACATGTTGCCCAGCGTAGAACTCGTTAACCGAACCCTTTTGGACAATAACTATATTTGAACCATTTTCTTGCTTGATTTCTAACTCAACACCACTAGCTTGGCTAGCTTTATTTTGAATTGCATCCCCTAAAATTGCACCACCAATAGCACCAGTAGCAGCAGCTAATACTCGTCCTGAACCATCGCCAATAGTATTACCTAAAACGCCACCTAACACAGCACCACCTATACTACCTGCTATATTTTCGCTCTTACCATTTGACGCATTAGCTTGAATTTTAACCTGGCGTACTGAAACAACTGTACCATAACTCACTTGTTGAACTTGTTTTGCTTGATCTGCAGTATAAACATCGCCGGAGTAAAGATCACTATTGCTACATCCAGATAAAATTGCAGCTAAAATAGTTAATGTGACGATTTTTTTCATAATTGATTCCTCATATAATATTCATATAAATTTGTTATACATGGTTTAGAATAATATTGTTTTATAAAAACAACAATATCATTTTCATTATTTTATCAATAGCCAATACAATTTATACTTAAGTTGAGTTATACTCAGCGCAATATTTTATCAAGCATACACTGGATATATGAAACGGTTATTTTTTCAATTAATATTATCGGTTATGATAACTGCCTGCCATGATGCTAATCAATCGCCTAAAAAAAACGATAGTGCTGTCTTTGAACAGCCATCGAATGATTGTTTAGATAACAAACCGGCTAATGGTACACATTTTGACAAGATTCCGGCTTTAAAATGTCCCGTAAAATAATCTAATAGGCATATGTAACATAATGAAAACTATCGAAATCGACGAAGAACTATACCAATTTATTGCAGGCCAAACCAAACACATTGGCGAAGATGCATCAAGTATATTACGACGTTTATTGAACATAAACCAACCTACGTTGGCAAAACAACATACTATCGCACAAAAGGAAAATCATTATCCTCTTTTTAATGACTTATTAACTAGCGACACATTCACAAGCGAAAAATCGATAATAAGTCGCTTTATATTATTACTTAGTGCACTGTATAACTATAACCCTGCACTTTTTGCTATTGCTGCCACATCATTACATGGTAGTAAGCGACAATATTTAGCCAAAGATAAACAATTACTCGAAAAATCGGGCAAAAACACTAAACCCCGCGAAATCATTGGCACACCTTATTGGGTGATTAGCAATACTAATACGGCCAGAAAGCTGTATATTATTGAATCAATAATGAGTGATATGGGAATATCTGAAACTATGATACACCAAGTCACCAACGCTTTTTTACCTTAACAGAATACTGAAAAGCAAATATAAAGCTAAAAACGCGATATGAGCTCAAGCAATTCACGTAGTTAGCTATTATAAAATCTTATTTTATGAAAAGGAGTAAAAAATGGCCCAGCAAAGCCGCGCAGGATTGTTAGCTCAACCATCGGATCTTATTAACGTTGAAACATTACGAAATGACTATTACCAAATCCAACCTGATACAGATGATGCTAGCCAATTAGTTATTTTTGGTACATCTGGTCATCGCGGCAGTGCTAACAAAGGTACATTTAATGAAGTACATATATTAGCCATTGCCCAAGCCATTGCCGAATACCGCAAAGCCAACGCCATCACAGGCCCATGTTTTATTGGTCAAGATACCCATGCCTTGTCAGAACTCGCATTAAAATCAGTACTTGAAGTGTTTGCTGCTAACCAACAAACGGTGGTTATAGCGCGTGATTGGGGCTATACGCCAACGCCTGTCATTTCACATGCTATTTTAACCTATAATGAAGGTAAACAATCGCAACTGGCAGACGGCATTGTCATTACCCCATCGCATAATCCACCTGAAGATGGTGGCATAAAATATAATCCAATCAATGGCGGACCTGCGGATACCGACATCACCAAACAAATAGAAAACCGTGCTAACGAACTACTAAAAAACAAACTCAATGGCGTAAAACGTATTACCTTAGATAAAGCTATAAATTCAAATTATATCCACACTAAAGAATACGAAACCGACTATATTAATGACCTTGAAAATATTTTAGATCTATCGCTTATCAAATCATCATCACTTAAAATTGGCGTTGATCCACTTGGTGGTGCAGGCATTACTTATTGGCCACGAATTGCTGAAAAATATGGTATTAACCTCAATATTGTCAATAATAAAATCGATCCAACCTTTAGCTTTATGCATTTAGATCATGACGAGGTCATTCGCATGGACTGCTCAAGTCGTTGGGCTATGGCAGGGTTATTAACATTAAAAGACCAATTTGACCTAGCCTTTGGCAATGACACCGACTTTGACCGTCACGGCATTGTGACGCCTAAAGGGTTAATGAATCCAAATGCCTACCTTTCAACCTGTGTTAATTACTTGTTCCAAAACCGCCCACAATGGCATAAAAATATCGCCATTGGTAAAACACTTGTCACAAGCTCAATGATTGACCGTGTGGCAAATAGCTTAAACAAACAGTACTTAGAATACCCAGTTGGTTTTAAATGGTATGCTGATGGACTTTATCAAGGCAAACTCGGCTTTGCAGGCGAAGAAAGCGCAGGCGCATCGTTTTTAAGATCCAATGGCAAAGTTTGGACAACAGATAAAGACGGTATTATTTTATGCCTACTTGCTGCCGAAATGACCGCGAAACTAGGTAAAAACCCACAAGAACAGTATCAAGAACTCGAAGCTAAATTTGGTGTTTCTTATTACGGACGAATCCAAGCACCCGCATCGTTTAGTGAAAAACAAAAACTAGCCAAACTAGATGCCAGCCAATTAACTACCGACAAGCTCGCAGGCGAAAACATCGCCCAATGCCTAACCACCGCACCAGCAAATAATGCACCAATTGGAGGGCTAAAAGTGATCACTGAAAACGGCTGGTTTGCCGCTCGCCCTTCAGGCACAGAAGATGCCTATAAAATTTATGCAGAAAGCTTTATAAGCAACCAGCATTTAAATACACTACAGCAAGAAGCACAAGAAATTGTAGCTAAAGTAATTAAATAATCGCAAAATAGCAGCCGTATGGTTGCTATTTTTTTATTAAAGTTGGTTAAATTGGTTTTTGGATATTTTATCTATTAGATGAAATAAATAACATTAGTGTCAAATTCTGGGTTGGAAATTTGCGAAATCCCTCAACTCCCTTACTAAACAGCCTTGCTTAATGTGCTAATCTTGCTTTATTGTTGATACATCCCGACGCAAAAATAAAACAACCATATTCGCACCTTTCGGTATTGTAAAAATTATTGTATTTTTGTATAAAAACCATTCAGGTATAGCTTTGATTTTATTTAAGCTTTAATTCAATGTTTCTTAATAAAATCAACATACTACGGAACATTTTTGGGGGGTTTATATTTTGATTAAAGTCTATTTAGTTTCAGCTAGGTTTCGGACGTGTTATCCATTTGTTGTAAAATCGCTACTGTGATAACATCCGAATAAGGGGGGGAATTTTGCAAAAAATCCCCCCCTTTATTATTTGTATCATCCATAATACTTATCTTTTCAAAACCATCTTTTCTTTACTCTGATGTTCAAATTTTTCCCAGAAAAATTTACTTTTGGTCTTAATATTCCAGCTATTTTTTTGTTATGGTGCTACACAAGCAGCGCGAAGAGCATAAGTGGAATTTTGATCATAAGGATCGGTTATCCCATGACTTCCCCAAATCATAAGCCCTTTTCCATTATAACTATCACTACCGGTCGCATTCTTTGCCACACTGTCACTCCAATACCCTTCATATACATCCCAGTCACTCCCTGGATAACCACTACAGCGAATTGAGTCAATTGCCTCCGCGTTCAAATTATTTACCAAACATCCCCATTCATTGAATATACCTCCTTGCCACTTTGTTGCACTTTCTAGGTAACTTAATTGACGACGATAAGTATTTTCATTTCGACCAGGTACTCCCCCACGCCAGCCATGCGCTGGATAGTTCGAGTTTGTGTACTCATTCACTTCGGGTAATCGATAACCACTCCCTAAACTCTGACAATAGTCTTTGACTCGATTCCGAGCATCCACACCATCATCGGTTCCGCTATAGCTAACTTCTGGCTGTGCGATATACCAGCGCATTAGCTTAAATTCGTATAATAACCTGCTTTTACTTTTATCTGCATATAGTCTAAATGTTACAGGTTTAAAACTTTTATCCCCCGGCGTGTTATATCGCGGACCTTTCAAGGTTATCTTTAAGACTGGCTCGATATGACCATATATTCCAGAGCCGCGAGTTGTTTTATATCTCCAGCCTTGAGTGCTTTCGGCACTAAGTGTTAAACTTACATTTCCTCCCTCTTCTGCAGTAACAATATTGCCATTGGCAATTAATACTTCCTCTGGGGTTATATTTTTAAATAACAAATAAAAAAATAAATTGTGCGCCCCAGTGCTTGGAAAGTTATTTCTGATTATGGAAGATGCACCTTTATAATTTCCACTATTTGATGTGCTCAGTACCTTATAGCCTTTATTAGCAAACCATGTCGGTCCGTCCATATCAACACTTGCATCACCCCATGAAGTATTATCATATGCTAAGTTAGGTTGCGCATATTCAACAGAACAAGGTACCATATTGTTTCGATTCGGTTTTATATAATATATATGTTCACTTGCATCAAAAGTACTTGTATTTGGAATACCGTAACGTGTTGATAATTCACCTGAAGTCGATTTTACTGTTATTTTATAACTTGCAGTACATGATGTACTTAATAATCCGGTTGGATTTGCTTTTACGCTTGCTGTTATATCGTTATCAGCGCTGTCTTCCCATTTTATTGTTACACTTCCTGTAGCACTAGCTCCTGTTTCTGCATCCCCATCATCATCACCAAAATAATAATAGGGAGCACCAATTAACTGATTTAAATCAATGCGCGGATAATCACTATTCCCTGCCGTTGGTAAAGGTACCACTGTTTTTATATCACTAAACCTTATTGAGGTTTGCGGTAACTCTATCGGATTTGTGATAGTTGAAACATCATCATTCGCTTTTATTATTGTTCCACTTGATAAACTTATGCCTAATAATGAATTAGTATCATTTATCTTTGTCATTCCACTATCAAAGGTTAAATATGGTGCACTACCATGAATCTCTTTAGAAGTTGTCGCATTTAAGGCTGCAACTATATTGACATTGGACATTAATAACATATTTATGCTAATAAATATTGGCCTTACAAAAAATGATGGAAATAAAAATCTTGAGGATTTTATTGATAAATATGTATTTGCCTTTGAATGAGTCTTTAAATTTACACTTAAATTTGAGTTTGTTTTTGAATAAAAAAGTATTGGTGAATTTGGATTACTTACAACCAAAAAATTGCTCCCGTATTAAAACTACTTTATGGCTAGCTAAATGGTGGGCTGGCCTCTAAATAACTGTATTTTAACATGTTTTCAATCCTTCTATCATGATATATATTTGTTTTATTTTAAATTTTTTCGAAGTATAAATAAGTTAATAGGATTTTGCAAATTTGAAATTAAAGATTTTGTTAGAGAAAGTATTAGATGATATTTTTTTGTGCAAATATTTCCAACATCTCTTTGGATGGCAAAAAACAATGGTTTAAACTATTTAAGTTTGTGTATTTTGGTCCAAAGGTATGTTGCTTGTGAAGAATTAGAATGATATTTACCTTTAATTAACTCATATTGCCATAGTAAAATACCATTGCTTATTTTATTTATAAAACTATCTACCATGTTATAAATTGATAGTAACAATCCACTGTTTACTTTTTCTCACATTAATAATATGAAAGTTTTTAAACTTACAATTTTTTAAAGTACGCTGAACTACTAAATCACGTTCAATAATACTACCTTTAAAAATTCAGTCAAAACTCATTCTTTTACATATACCCTTTCTTCTGAACCAAAGGCTGGATAGTCTATTTCTGATATAAAAAACCGACCATAAAAGGTCGGTTTGTCATTTGATGGTTAATTACTGCTTAGCTTCAATATTATCGCCAACAAGATCCAAATGGATAGTTTTTCCTGGAACTAATTTGCCAGACAATATTTGTTGCGCTAATGGGTTTTCAATCTCTTGCTGGATCGCGCGTTTTAGTGGTCTTGCTCCATAAATTGGGTCGAAGCCGACTTTAGCAAGTTGTTCCAACGCCGCATCCGAGATATCCAATTGGTAACCACGTTCATCTAAACGTTTTTCAACATGTGCTAATTGAATTTTTGCAATCGCTTTGATGTTTTCTTGACCAAGTGGATGGAAGACCACTGTTTCATCAATACGATTGATAAATTCTGGTCTAAAGTGTTTAGCAACAACTGTCATCACTAACGCTTTCATTTCGTCATAACTTAGCTCAACTTGACCTTGAATTAGGTCAGATCCTAAGTTTGATGTCATAATTATGACGGTATTACGAAAATCAACCGTGCGACCTTGGCCATCGGTTAAGCGTCCATCATCCAGAACTTGCAGTAAGATATTAAAGACATCTGGATGCGCTTTTTCGACTTCGTCAAGTAAAATGACTGAATAAGGTCGACGTCTAACTGCTTCTGTTAAGTATCCGCCTTCTTCATAACCAACATAACCCGGAGGTGCACCAATTAAGCGAGCAACAGAGTGTTTTTCCATAAACTCTGACATATCTATACGCACCATGGCATCTTCGCTATCAAACATAAAGTTAGCCAGTGATTTGCAAAGCTCGGTTTTACCAACCCCTGTTGGTCCTAAGAATAGGAACGATCCAATTGGTCTGTTTGGATCAGAAAGCCCAGCTCGGCTACGGCGAATCGCATTAGCAACCGCTAATACCGCTTCATTTTGGCCAATGACACGTTTATGTAAAGCATCTTCCATATGTAATAATTTGTCTTTTTCGCTCTCAAGCATTCTAGAAACAGGAATACCTGTCGCTTTAGATAGCACTTCGGCAATTTCGTTATCGGTCACTTTGTTACGCAATAACTTCATGGTTTTGCCTTCTAACTGAGTTGCTGAAACAAGTTTCTTTTCGAGCTCTGGTATTTTACCGTATTGTAATTCAGACATTTTGCTCAAGTCGCCAGCTCGACGTGCTTGCTCTATTTCAGTCCGCGCTTTTTCCAGTTCAGCTTTGATGCTTTGCGTGCCCGAAACAGCTGCTTTTTCTGATTTCCATTCTTCTTCAAGTGATGCATATTCCTTTTCTTTTTCAGAAAGTTCATCATTTAACATCTCAAGTCGTTTTTTACTGGCATCGTCAGACTCTTTTTTAAGCGCTTGTTGCTCAAGTTTAAGTTGAATTATGCGCCTTTCAAGTCGATCTAAAGATTCAGGTTTTGAATCCATTTGCATACGAATACTCGATGCGGCTTCGTCAATTAAGTCAATTGCTTTATCAGGCAACATACGATCAGAAATATAACGATGCGATAGCGTTGCCGCCGCCACAATTGCTAGATCGGTAATTTGTACATGATGATGCAGTTCATAACGTTCTTTTAATCCACGCAAAATGGCAATAGTATCTTCAACTGTTGGCTCGGCAACATAGACTTTTTGGAAACGACGTTCTAACGCCGGATCTTTTTCGATATATTGACGATATTCATCAAGTGTTGTTGCGCCCACGCAGTGCAATTCTCCACGAGCTAATGCAGGTTTTAGCATATTACCAGCATCCATTGCACCATCACTTTTACCTGCACCAACCATGGTATGGATTTCGTCGATGAACAATATTATGCGACCTTCTTCTTTTGCTAAGTCTTTAAGCACGGCTTTTAACCGTTCTTCAAATTCACCACGATATTTAGCACCCGCAATTAATGCGCCCATATCTAGCGATAAAACGCGTTTATTCCGCAATCCTTCAGGCACTTCGCGGTTAACAATACGTTGAGCTAAACCTTCCACAATGGCGGTTTTACCAACACCTGGTTCACCAATTAATACCGGATTATTTTTAGTACGGCGTTGTAATACCTGAATTGTTCGGCGAATTTCTTCATCACGACCAATAACAGGATCAAGCTTACCTTGTTCTGCTCGTTGAGTTAAATCAATAGTATATTTTTTAAGAGCACCACGTTGATCTTCTGCATTAGGGTCGTTCACGTTATCGCTACCTCTTACTTGATTGACTGCTTGGCTAAATTTGTCTTTATTGACGCCTGATCTTTTAAGAATATCACTTAAGCTACCTTTGTCTTCTAAAGCGGCTAATATAAAGAGTTCTGATGATATATAGCTATCGCCATTTTTTTGGGATAATTTGTCGCATAGATTTAATACGCGAATAAACTCTTGCGATGGCATAACATCCCCACCAATACCTTGAACTTGGGGTAATCGATCAATGGCTTGCGTTAATTCTTGTTGCAAAATAGCAACATTTGCACCAGCAGTAGTCAATAATGGTGTTATACTGCTACCTTCTTGATTAAGCATGGCTGATAGGACATGCACAGGCTCTATATATTGATTGTCTTTACCCAATGCAATAGACTGCCCACTAGCTAAAGCTTGTTGAAACTTGTTTGTTAATTTATCTAACCTCATAGTATTTATCTCCTGAGCAATAGATTTGGATTCAATGCTTAACGCATTCAACCCATTTGCATGCGATCTAAATGTGTGTTGCAAGCTAAATTTCAAGAGCAAATCCACAATATTTTTTATAAAATTTATACAGCAAGATCAGCAAGTATTTAAAACTTAAATAGTGTCAAAAATAAAGGTTATCACGATTCAATCAATTACCACTCAATGTTGTTTTAAATAAAACTTGCAAGATGACAAATCAGCTTTTATCTATTATATTAGCGTCTTTATTTTGTTAGGTTCGCTAACCGTGGTTCGTAATCCATCCCACGTAAAAAAACTAGGAATATAAAATGTTCAAAATAGCTAAAGAGTTTCAATTTGATGCTTGTCATATGTTAGATGGGCACAATAAAAAGTGTCACAATCTGCATGGCCATACTTATCGCTTATTAGTCGAAATTACCGGTGATCTTATCGATACTGGTTCGAGTCAAGACATGGTCATGGATTATGCTGATCTAAAAATGATTGTTAAACAGCATATTATTGATCCACTGGATCACGCTTATCTTTACAACCAAAATAACCCAAATGAGCGCCGTATCGCCACATTACTGCAAGAAATGGAGCGCAAAATCTTTGCCTTTCCATGCCGAACTACCGCCGAAGCAATGAGCAAATTTATATTTGATCGCCTGTCTCAATATTTGCCTATTTCAATGATCAAATTATGGGAAACACCAACTTCATATTGTGAATATCATCGGAGTCCAAAATGAGTGAATTTCGTATTGTTGAAATCTTCGAATCTTTACAGGGCGAAGGTTATAATACTGGCATGCCTGCTGTTTTTATCCGTTTTGCTGGTTGCAATTTAAATTGTGCTTGGTGTGATACTAATTTCCGCCAATTTACCCGGTTTACGTTAGATACGCTGCTTGCTACAGTAAGCGAATATAACAGCAAAAACATTATCATTACTGGCGGCGAACCCACTATGGTCAAAGCACTACCCGAACTACTGTTATCATTAAAAAATGCAGGTTATTTTATCGCCATTGAAAGTAATGGACTTGGCAAAGTTGATCCGCTTATTGATTATATAGCACTTAGTCCCAAATTTTGCTATCAATCACATTATCAAAAAATTAAGCAAACAACAGCAAATGAAGTCCGAATTGTTACAGAAAAACATGATGATTTTCTTGATTTTTGCCAATATATTGAAAAACAGATTAATGCTAAACATTATTATCTTTCACCTTGTGAAAAAAATGGCGAAATGAATATGCTTGAGACAATTGTTCTTCTAGGAAAAATCAATCAATACCGTATAGATAATAAATGGCTATTAAGCCTGCAAACCCATAAATTTGCCAATATAGAATAATAGATTAGTATCAAATATTAATACTTAAATAACCTTAAAAACCAACAGTTTTTATTAATTTTAATCAAATAATTAATCTATTATTTGATTAAAATTATGATTATACTATCCCTCATACCCCCATTTTATAAAATTAAACACCATGCGTTTTTACTATTATTTATTCTTAACTGTGTTTTCAACTCCAGCCATAGCTTGGGATATGGTTTGTGATAATACGTTAACTTGTCGTGTTATAGAATATAGCGATATGTCTGATACAGGATTAATAAAATCATCAATATTATTTGAGCGAAAAGCGGGCGCTAATCAGCCAGTTGAAATTTATGTTAGAACAAAAAATAGTGAAGAAGATATCGAAATTAAAGACACACAACAATCAGACAATTCATTGGCTCTGTTCATTAATCAAGAATATTTCGGTGAATTAAAAGAAATACGGAACAATATTTATCAGTTATCACAACATCAAGCCACAAAAGTTATTCAGGCGTTTACAAAAAATAATGAGGTTATATTCCGTAACAATAGAAGCAAATCATCCTTTACTAATAGTGGATTTGATGACGTTATGTTAAAAATGGATAAAAAGCAAGGTCGTATTGGTACAGTTGGTGCAATTGTCGCACATGGCAATAAAAATGAATCAAACGTGTATGCACCAATACCTGTACCTACTATAATAAAAGGTAAAGTAATTGAGCCAGAACAAAGTGAAGAACTTAATATCGCTGAAGTAACCAAAATATTTCCTCAATTCAAAAAACGTTATATACATGAGGCTAAGTGTCATGCTCATGAATTGGAAAATCCTTATTATGATGAAACGCAAGGATATGATAAAAGATTTCGATTAATCAAATTAGATAATCACCACAACTTACTTGAAACTTTATGTTGGTTTGGTGCATATAACTCAGGCAACGCTTATTGGATAATCCCTAACACAGCTAAACCAAACAATAAAAATATAAAATTTATAAATAGCCAAGGTAACTCATACAAAAATGGAACAATATTTAGTATTGCTAAGCTTAGAGCTGAGGGAGATTGTTTAGAAAAATCTAGTTGGACTTGGAATGGGCATAAATTTATCCTTTCTTCTGATATCAGCACAGGTGAGTGCTTGGGTTTTGATGGTGGAGCTTGGGAATTACCTTCTTTTGTTAGCAAAATAAAGTAACAATTAAGTAATAAAAAGTTTTCAGGGTTTACAGGCGGTTTAGACATTGTACGCTTTATATATTAGCATTTTACCGCCGATTTTACACTATGCTTACTTTATAACCATAGATAAAAGTTGACGTTTTTTAGCTGAAAAACCACCTTTTATTCAAACCAGATCATTGATGCCATTCTGCCGGTTCTCTTTTCGCGCCGATAAGAAAAGAACTTATCTTGTTCAGTATAAGTACAATAATCACCACCAAAAATCTGTATTATTCCCAGCGCTTGTAAGCGTTGTTTAGCAATTAAATAGAGGTTGGCTAGATATTTTTGTTCAGTTGGATTGATTAATTTAAATGCTTCTTGTGCTTTTCGATCGACTTTTTCAAATTGCTGTTTAACTTCAAGACCAACTTCGAATTTTTTGGCACTAATTGCCGGCCCCATCCAAGCGATGATATTTGATGGTGAGCTTGAAAATTTTTTGATGGTTTCTTCTAATATGCCGTTACATAACCCTCGCCAACCGGCATGTGCGGCAGCAACTTCATCGCCTGTTTTTGTGCAAAAGAGTATTGGCATGCAATCTGCGGTTAATACCACGCAGACTTGCTTTGGTTGATTAGTATATGAAGCATCAGCTTCAAAAGTTTGATAGGAATTGATATTGCTGCTGGGTGCTTGTAAGGCAATTTGTGATATATCTAGTGCTATAGTGCTATGGGTTTGCACTAACCAATACGGTTCGCTTGGTATTTGTTCGACTTGAGTGATTCGACGACGATTTTCAGCAATATGCTCTAGATTATCACCAGTTCGATCACCCATATTTAAACTCGCAAATGGCGCTAAACTAACGCCACCTGTTCGTGTTGAGGTAAACGCATGTATGCTTTTGGGTGCTGTCCAATATGGGTAAATCGATTTAATCATATTTATCACCAATCTAATTCATCTTTATGCTGTTGAGTATCTTCTTGCAATGCTTGAATCAGTTTTTGCATATCATCAGGAATAGGCGCATGCCATTCCATTTGTTCGCCTGTTATAGGGTGATATAAGCGTAACATGGTAGCGTGTAATGCTTGGCGGTCAAAATCGCGTAAGGTTTGAATAAACGATTCACTTGCGCCTTTGGGCGGTCTTGGACGCCCACCATAAAGTGGATCACCAATTAATGGGTGGGCAATATGTGCCATATGCACACGAATTTGGTGAGTTCGACCCGTTTCTAAGCGCAAGCGCAAGCGTGTATGTAGACGGTACTTTTCCATTACTCGATAATGGGTGACCGCAGGTTTCCCCGTTGGAAATACTGCCATATGTGTGCGTTTGGTTGGATGGCGCGTAATAGGCTGATCAACCGTGCCACCTGCAGTAATAATACCCATAACAACCGCTTCATATTCGCGCGTGATTTCACGCAATTGGAGCGATTCAACTAAGTGTGTTTGTGCCATAATGGTTTTAGCAACAACCATTAAGCCCGTTGTATCTTTATCTAGACGATGCACAATACCTGCCCGTGGTACTCGGGCTATATCGGGATAATAATGTAATAAGGCATTTAATACTGTACCATCAGGATTACCGGCACCAGGGTGTACAACTAAATCGCGGGGTTTGTTGATCACTAAAATATCGTCATCTTCATAAACAATATTGAGTTTTATATCTTCGGGTTGATGATAGGTTTCTTCTTCGATTTCAGCATTGATTATTATTTTCTCACCACCGAGCACTCTTTCTTTGGGTTTATTAACTATAACATCGTTGACAGTAACTTTATTATTCACAATCCAATCTTTTATTCTTGAACGTGAATAATCAGGAAAAAGCGCTGATAATGCTTGATCTAAACGCATCCCTAGTTGGGTTTGTTCTATTTCAGTTGATAATTTTAACTCGTGCATGTGTAATTTATCTATTTTAAGCTGTTTTGTTTTAGAGTATTATATACCAATCATCGCCTTTAATGTTTAATTATATTTGGATTGAAAACTGAATGAAATTGCGTTTACACTCTTTGTTAGCTATCGCTTTAAGTGGTATGTTAATTGGCTGTACTTCTTCCAAGTCCGATGTTGAAAATATGCCCGAAATTGAACTACATAACAAAGCGAAATCATATCTCGAGAATGGTAATATTAAATCCAGTATCACTGTCTTAGAGGCTTTGGACAAGAATTATCCATTTGGTCCCTATTCTCAACAGGTACAACTTGACTTGATTTATGCTTACTATAAATCAGGTGATTTAACACTAGCTGTTGCGTCAATTGACCGATTTTTAAAACTAAATCCAACGCATCCAAACATTGATTGGGTTATTTATATGCGCGGTATTTCGAATATGGCGCAAGATGATAATATGATTCAAGGGTGGTTCAACGTTGATCGTTCAGATCGCGATGCTGATTATGCCGCAGCAGCGTTTAAGGATTTTACTTATTTAACGACAAGCTTTCCAAACAGTCAATATGCCGCCGATGCGCAAAAACGCCTTGTGTTTTTGAAAAACAGATTGGCTCGCTATCAATTAAAAATTGCGCAGTTCTATACAAAACGCGGCGCTTATGTCGCAGTGATTAATCGTGTGACAGAAATGCTAGTTACGTTTCCAGATACCGATTCAACTAAAGAAGCATTGCTTTTAATGCGCAATGCCTATAACGAGTTAGGCCTAGTTGATGAAGCCCAAAAAGTCGAACAGTTGATTCTAGCAAATCTTGAAAATATGCCTAAAGAAGAACAACGTTCGTTATTATCACGCTTTACCAGCATTTTTAATGGTGGTTAGATATTCTAAATTTAAGATCCCGTTTTTGGCTAATTTTGTATGACTTCAATTGCTATTTAATTAGGCTTAAATAGCAATTAATTCTTTTTATTCTCACCCTTTATGCCTAAACTGTTACAGTTTAAGCATGTTATTTAACATTAGCAATAAAATATACTCAATAGTTTACAATTTATTATTCTTTAAATTTGCTACCGCAAGAAATCAATATCTTGATTCATATATCGTTTGTAAAACGTGTCAATAACCAATACAATTAGCAACATATTTTTATTAGCAATAATAGATAGGACATTAACTGGTCATGCAAGAACAATATCGCCCAGATGAAATTGAAGCCACTGTGCAAAAACACTGGCAAGACAATAAAACTTTTCACGTTACCGAAGATCCATCAAAAGAAAAATATTACTGTTTATCGATGCTACCTTACCCGTCTGGGCGTTTGCATCTTGGTCATGTTCGCAATTACACCATTGGTGATACCATTTCACGTTACCAACGCTTAAATGGTAAAAATGTACTACAACCAATTGGTTGGGATGCGTTTGGTTTACCTGCTGAAGGGGCTGCTGTTAAAAATAATACTGCACCGGCAAAATGGACCTACGAAAATATTGCCTATATGAAAAAGCAATTACAGCTTTTAGGCTTCGGTTATGATTGGGATCGCGAAGTAACCACTTGCCGTCCAGAATATTACAAATGGGAACAATGGTTTTTTACCAAGTTATACGAAAAAGGCCTAGTTTATAAAAAAACATCTGCGGTTAACTGGTGTCCAAATGACCAAACCGTACTTGCTAATGAGCAAGTGGTTGAAGGTTGCTGTTGGCGTTGTAGTACCCCTGTTGAGCGCAAAGAGATCCCGCAGTGGTTTATTAAAATCACCGAATATGCTGAAGAGCTACTTAATGATTTAGATATCTTAGAGGACTGGCCAGAGCAAGTTAAAACTATGCAACGTAACTGGATTGGTCGCTCTGAAGGGGTTGAGTTTGATTTTGCTGTTGAAAATTATGCAGATAAATTACGCGTTTATACAACACGCCCCGATACTTTAATGGGGGTGAGCTTTGTCTCAGTTGCCGCAGAGCATCCTCTTGCACAATTAGCAGCAAAAAACGATCCTAAAATTGCTGAATTTGTTGCTGAATGTAAAAATACCAAAACAGCCGAAGCCGATATGGCAACCATGGAAAAGAAAGGTATTGCAACGGGCTTTTATGCTATCCATCCATTAACAGGAAAAAAAGTCCCTGTTTGGATTGCTAACTTCGTGTTAATTGAATATGGTACTGGTGCAGTCATGGCGGTACCGGGTCACGATGAACGAGATTATGAGTTTGCCTCAAAATACAATTTACCAATTAATCCTGTTATTTTAACTCAAGACGGCAATGCACCCGACTTGTCTGAAAAAGCATATACTGAACATGGCAAATTATTTAATTCTGGCGAGTTTGATGGTCTGGATTTTGAGCAAGCATTTAATGCTGTTGCCGATAAATTAATTGCGTTAGGCATTGGTCAACGAAAAGTTAATTACCGTTTGCGTGATTGGGGCGTCTCACGCCAACGTTATTGGGGTGCGCCTATCCCAATGGTGACGCTTGAAGACGGTACAACTATTCCAACACCAGAAGATCAGTTACCGGTTATTTTGCCAGAAGACGTCGAAATGAACGGTATCACTAGTCCAATTAAGGCCGATCCTAACTGGGCAAAAACAATGGTGAACGGTCAGCCTGCTCTACGTGAAACCGATACGTTTGATACCTTTATGGAGTCATCTTGGTATTATGCCCGTTATACTTGTCCACAATTTGACAAAGGTATGTTAGACGAAAAAGCAGCTAATTATTGGTTGCCTGTCGATCAATATGTCGGTGGTATTGAACATGCGATTATGCATTTGCTTTATTTTAGATTTTTCCATAAATTAATGCGTGATTTTGGTTTAGTTTCGTCCGATGAGCCAGCAAAACGCTTACTATGCCAAGGCATGGTATTAGCCGATGCGTTTTATTATACCAGTCCAACCAATGAACGCATCTGGGTTTCACCAACCGAAGTCACTATTGAACGTGATGAAAAAGGTCGCATTGCTAAAGCCGTTGACAAACATGGCAATGAGCTAGTCCATGCGGGTATGACGAAGATGTCAAAATCCAAAAACAATGGTATCGACCCTCAAGAAATGGTTGAAAAATATGGAGCCGATACAGTTCGATTGTTTATGATGTTTGCTTCGCCAGCGGATATGACATTGGAATGGCAAGAGTCTGGTGTTGAAGGCGCTAACCGATTTATTAAACGTGTGTGGCGTTTAGTGTATGAACATACCCAAAAAGGTCAAATCGCTAAACTTGATATTACAGCCTTAGATAGTGAACAAAAATCATTACGCCGTGAGCTACATAAAACCATTGCGAAAGTGAGTGATGATATTGGACGCCGCCAAACGTTTAATACCGCGATTGCCGCTGTCATGGAGTTTATGAACCGCTTACAAAAAGCACCACAAGAAACCGAACAAGATCGTGCGCTAATGAGTGAGGCATTAAATGCGATTGTTCGTTTGCTTTACCCTATGATGCCACACGCTTGTTTTGCTATGTGGCAAGCTTTAGGCCATAACGAATCGATTGATAATACAACTTGGCCTGTTGCTGACCAATCAGCAATGATCGAGGATGAAAAACTTATAGTTGTGCAAATCAACGGTAAAGTCCGTGGTAAATTTACGGTGCCAGCTAATGCCGATCAAGATTTTGTTGTGTCGCAAGCGAAACAAGAGCCTAACATCCAAAAATACTTGAGCGATGTTACTATCCGTAAAGTAATTTACGTTCCAGGTAAATTATTAAATCTTGTTGTGGGTTAATATTGTTTAATAACTAAATTTAGGCGGTTATAGATATGAAAAAGTATTTAGCATTATTTATGTTATTAGCGATATCCTTAACAGGATGTGGATTTCATTTGCAGCATGAAACAGAAGTGCCTGAGCGGTTTAAAACGATGTCTTATGTAAGCTATGACCCTTATGGCCGACTGTCTCGCGATATTAAAGAGTTATTACACGATAACAAAGTGACTTTAACTACTAATAATGCTACAAGTCAGGTACCATCGTTAAGAATGTTAAGCGAAAATCTAAGCCGCAATACTATTTCGATTTATCAAGATGGTAAAGCAGCTGAGTATCAATTGGTATTAACCGTTGAAGCACAAGTTGTTATTGCTGGTCAACAAATATATCCAATTAGTGTACGTGTATTTAGGACATTTTTTGATAATCCATCTGAAGCGTTGGCCAAAACTGTTGAGCAAGATTTAATTGAAAACGAGATGTTTAAACAAGCTGCTAAACAAATCATCCGTAAATTAAAATCGATTGATGCGGTAAATTAACGTTGTCATGATTAAAATTAGTGTCGATCAAATTAATCATAAATTAGGATCACCCTATTATTTAATTTTAGGTAGTGATCCTTATTTACAACATTATGCGAAAACTGAGTTACGGAAAGCTTTTACTCACGCAGGTTTTGATGAACAGCTTACGTTTGTTATTGATAATCAAACCGACTGGAACGCAATTTTTGATAGCTGTCATGCGATGAATCTATTTTCTACCAATACTTTAATTTTACTTGATTTCGGTGACGGTTCGTTAAATGCAAGTATTACCGCAAAACTCAATACACTAAGTGAGGTTTTAACCCCTGATATTGCGCTAATAATCACGCTTAATAAAATCACTAAATCGCAAGAAAATACTATTTGGTATAAGGCATTATCAGATAAGCTAACGGTTGTTAATTGTACCACGCCAGATACGTTGCAGTTACCGCAATGGATTAAAAATCATTTGCAGCAACAACATATAATCATTGACCCAAAAGCAATTGAATTGCTTTGCTATTATTACGAAGGTAATTTACTGGCGCTAACGCAAATTATTGCGCAGCTAAAATTGCTGTATCCCGATCAGAGCATTTCGTATGATGAAGTCGAAAGCAATATTAATGATTCAGCGATATTTACACCCTATCATTGGACTGATGCAATGATTGCCAATAAAACTAAGCGGGCTATTCACATTTTACAGCAGTTGAAAATAAATGAATTTGAACCGTTAATTTTGTTGCGGATTATTCAACGCGAGTTGATATTGATGATCAATTTAAAAAAAGGATTGCAACAAAAATCATTGAAACAAGTTTTTGATGAATATAAGATTTGGCAAAATAAAAGAACGATTTATACTAATTATCTAAACCGTTGCCAACTTAAAAGCCTGTTTAATTTATTAGCCAAACTGACTGAAGTCGAAATTAGTTTAAAACATGATAATCAAGCACAAATATGGGATGCTATGTTTAGCTTATCAATGCAGTTTATGGGATTAAATAAATGTTAACTGCGTTGTTAGGTGGAACTTTTGATCCGATACATTATGGACACCTTCGCCCTGCTATTTCGTTAGCTAGCGAAGTTGGGTTAAAACAAATTAGCTTATTGCCCAATCATATTCCACCACATAAACCACAACCCGAAGCGAGTACCGAGCAACGTTTGGCAATGTTAAAATTAGCCATTGAAGATTTGCCCTTATTTGCGTTAGATGTAAGAGAGCTTTTACCTAAAGTCTCAACCCGTCCTTCTTATACCATTGAAACGCTTCAAGCTTGGCGACAAGAAAATGGGGATAGTGAAGGATTAGCTTTTATTATGGGGCAAGATTCATTATTGAGTTTGCCAACTTGGAATAAATGGCAAACGTTACTTGATTATTGTCATTTACTCATTTGTCGTAGGCCGGGTTATGCAAAAAATACCAATAATATTGAACTACAGAAATGGATTGAGATGCATAACACCCTAAATGCACAAGATTTGCATGACTCACCGCATGGTTATATTTTTTTTGCGCATACACCACTTGAAGACATTTCAGCGACTGAAATCAGACTAAATATTAACAATCAAGCCAGTTGTGAAAATTTGTTGCCAGCCAAAGTGTGGCATTATATTCAGCAGCAAGAACTTTATTGTGCAAAGAAATAGTAGAAAGGGCTTTACTTCTGACAGTTTTTTCGGCATTATTTCGCCGCTGTGTTTATATATTTTAAATTCAGTTTTTTTGTGTTTATACTTAACTTTGCTTAGTCATCTAATACAACATCAATCAGATGGTAATAGCACGTTATTGTTTTGCCGTTAAACACTTAAACGTAGCAAAACAGTTAGTCAGTTAAATATATTTAATTTGTATTTATTATTAAGAGGCCCCAATGGCAAAAGAAGATAACATTGAAATGCAAGGTACTATACTTGATACACTTCCAAACACGATGTTTCGTGTTGAACTTGAAAATGGTCATGTCGTTACTGCACATATTTCTGGTAAGATGCGAAAAAACTATATTCGTATTTTAACCGGCGATAAAGTTACTGTTGAAATGACACCTTATGATCTGTCTAAAGCACGTATCATCTTCCGTAGTCGCTAATATCGTTATCAAGATAAACTATTTAAAACTATATAACAGTTTATTTCTCTCTTTTTTAATAAAAAACCGTCGACTTTTGTCGACGGAAAAGTAAAAAATTGGGACTAAACTTGCGAATTAATCTTCTTTAGAAAAGTCCATCTGTTCGTATTTAACCCATTTTGTCTTTTTCACTAGCTTGTAGCCAAAGTAAATCATTAAAAATAATGGTATACCAATATAGGTCGCAATAACACCATTCCAATCAATGGTATCTTGCAAGAAAGCTTCGTAATTTTGACCAAGGGTAATAATTAAGCATAATACAAAAGCGAAAATAGGGCCAAATGGGAAACAACTTGATTGATACGGTAATTGATTAACATCCTTACCTTGAATAGTGTAACCCTTTCTAAAACGATAATGGCTAATCGCTATTCCTAGCCAAGCAATAAAGCCTGTCATACCTGACATATTAAGCAACCATAAATAAACAGCCTGATCTTTGTACATCGAGGTTAAGAAACAAAGCATGGCCACAAATGTTGTTGCAAACAACGCAGCACGAGGCACCCCTGATGATGATAAGTTTGCAAATATTTTAGGCGCTTTACCTTCTTTAGCAAGTGCATATAGCATGCGGGTTGAAGCATACAGCCCTGAGTTACCCGCAGATAATACGGATGTTAAAATAACTGCATTCATTAATGCCGCAGCAGATAATAATCCTGCATGTTCAAATACAAGGGTGAATGGACTAACACTGACATCAGTTTCATCGTTACGTAGTAAATTAGGATCAGTATAAGGAATAATCAAGCTGATAACTAAAATCGCAAAGATATAAAATAACAAGATTCGCCAAAATACTTGTCGCATAGCTTTAGGGATGTTTTTTTCTGGATCTTTTGATTCACCCGCTGCAATACCTATTAATTCAGTACCTTGGAATGAAAATCCAACCACCATTGCTACACCAATCATTGATGAAAACCCACCCGCAAAAGGAGCTTCTTTGATAGTCCAATTTTGCCAACCAGCCACTTCGACGCCTCGAAAGATGCCAATAATCATTAATAAACCAACTACAATAAAAATAATCACAGTAACAACTTTAATTAATGAAAACCAAAATTCTGCTTCACCAAAACCTTTAACTGAAATATAGTTTAAGCAAAAGATGATACTTAAAAATAATAAGCTCCATAACCAGCTATAAGGTCCTGCATCAAACCAATAAGAGATAACTAATTGAGCTGCAACTAAATCTACAGCAACCGTAATTGCCCAGTTGTACCAATAGTTCCAACCAATGGCAAAACCAAAGGCTTCATCGACATAACGTGAACCATAAGTTGCAAAAGTACCTGAAACAGGCAAATAAGCTGCTAGCTCACCAAGGCTGGTCATTAAAAAATATACCATCACACCTATAATGGCATACGAAAGCAATGCACCTCCAGGACCTGCCTGAGCAACGGTTGCCCCTGATGCGACAAATAGCCCAGTTCCGATCGAGCCACCAATAGCTATCATGGCTAAATGGCGGGCTTTTAAATCTCGTTTTAATTTGTTTTTCATAATCATTTTCTTCTGTCTAAAAAGATCAAATTTATCTGTAAAATTAGCCACTTATTTGATGTATAAAGATATATGTGGCTAAAATCTATCTCAAAAATTTATTGATATTTATCACTAAATAATGAAGTGCGGGAAGTTTATCAAAAAAACTACTGTGCGAGATAAATAATTCTAATAATCGGACTGTTTTGTTAAATTTAGGCAATACTTAACCTTTAGTTAGCTGTTCTAACTGTGTTAAATAATTCATCGCTTGCATTCTATTATTACCGCACATTTCGATGCTAGGTTTTAATCGACCACAAACTGTAGGCCTTGATGGGTGTAAAAATAATTTACATCGATAATTATTATCTAAATGAATGCAAGCAACGCCAGCAGGCTTCCCTTTAGGCATACCAGGAATAGTTGATGAAATCGATGGCGCAATACAACAAGCACCACAGTTTTGCCTGCATTTGAATAAATCTGCCATAGTTTTTCTTTAATTTAAGGTGCTTGAATAAATTTTGATGGTGACAATAGCAAGTTAGCGGTAAAATAGCGAGCTAATTTTTAACTCTTTTTATTAATTGTGAAGAATAAATATTATGGCTAAAGCAAATGAAATAAAACGTGGCGATGCAGTCGCCTTTAATGGCAAATTATTACTGGTTAAAGATATTGATGTCCAAAGCCCAAGTGCTCGTGGTGCAAGTACACTTTATAAAATGCGTTTTACCGATGTCAAAAATGGCGGTAAAGTTGAAGAGCGTTTTAAAGGTGATGATATCCTCGAAACAATTGAACTATCGCGCCGTCCTGTTAGTTTTTCGTATATTGATGGCGATGAATATGTGTTTATGGATAACGAAGATTTTACGCCTTATATCTTCAAAAAAGAGCAAATAGAAGATGAGCTATTATTTATTCCTGAAGGTGGTATGAATGGTATTCAAGTGCTAATGGCGGATGGTGAAGTCCTTGCTTTAGAATTACCGCAAACGGTTGATCTCGAAATTGTTGAAACTTCGCCAAGTATTAAAGGGGCGTCAGCCAGTGCGCGAACTAAACCAGCTACGTTATCAACCGGACTTGTTATCCAAGTTCCTGAATATATTGATAACCACGAAAAAGTTAAAATTCATATTGCTGAACGCCGTTATATGAGCCGTGCCGAATAACCAATAAAACTCTAATGAATATATATAATCAAAATAAACTACACAAACGATTGCGTCGCTTGACTGGCGAGGCAATCGCTGACTTTAATATGATCGAAGAAGGTGATCGTATTATGGTTTGCTTATCAGGTGGTAAAGATAGTTATACTTTGCTTGATATTCTAATTAACTTGAAAATCAGCGCACCAATAAACTTTGAGCTAATTGCCGTTAATTTAGATCAAAAGCAGCCTGGTTTCCCCGAACACGTTTTGCCTCAATATTTACAATCCCTAGGTATTGAATACAAAATCGTGCAAGAAAACACCTATGGTATTGTCAAAGAAAAGATCCCAGAAGGTAAAACAACTTGCTCGCTTTGTTCACGGCTGCGCCGAGGAATTTTATACCGCACAGCCACCGAACTTGGCGCAACAAAAATTGCCCTTGGTCATCATCGTGATGATATTTTAGAAACACTGTTTTTAAATATGTTCTATGGCGGTAAACTCAAAGCAATGCCACCGAAGCTAATGAATGATTCAGGTGAACATATCATTATTCGACCACTAGCTTATTGCAAAGAAAAGGACATTGCCAAATACGCTGAAATTAAACAATTTCCGATTATTCCTTGTAACCTTTGTGGTTCACAACCGAACTTACAAAGGCAAGTAATTAAAGAAATGCTCAATGAATGGGATAAAAAGTTCCCCGGACGCATTGAAACCATGTTCCGAGCAACACAAAATATCACCCTATCCCATCTGTGTGATACCAATTTGTTTGATTTTAAAGGAATTAAAAAAGGTGATCTTGCTGTTAATGGTGGCGATATCGCTTTTGACCGTGAAGATATCACACCAATCGGAGGCTTTGATGCTTCAGAGCTTAAAGATCAAGATATGATTTTATGGAAAGAAGCAAAATAACTCGTTAATATCACCATCGATAATAGTTATTTTTCAATTAATGCCACTAGTGTGGCATTAACTTTTATTTATATTACACAACAAACTTAACAAGCTGATATTTTAAAAAAGTTTAAGATCAGCCATACTTGAAATAAAATATCAATATTTAACCCGTTAAGTTAACCATTTTTGCCAGCATTGGTTGACTATTTGTTTTTCTTGTATAAAAAGTGAGTTATCAACCGTGCTAGGTTGTAATTGTAAGGCTAGTTGATGAATTTTATTGCGCATGTCGATATAAGCTTGTGTTAGCAGCTGTGCTTCATAACTGTTCATGATTTGATAATTTGTCGCAAGTTCTAAAATTCGCACATTATCGCTCCAAGCCGTCATTTTAGGATATTGATGAGCATAATTAAGCACAAGATATTGCGATAAAAACTCAATATCCCCAATTCCCCCTTCGTCAATCTTTAAATTAAATAATTTAGCTTGTGTCGTGCCAAGATGACTTCTCATTTTTTCACGCATTTGCCGAACTTCAGTTTTTAGTGTGTTTTCATCACGCTTTTTACAAAGTACATTATGACGAATTTGGTTAAAGCGTTTTATTAATTTATCTTCACCATAGACTGCTCTAGCTCGCACTAATGCTTGATGTTCCCATGTCCACGCTTCATTCATTTGGTAATCTGCAAACGAATCTAAACTACATGCAAGTAGCCCAGCATCGCCCTGAGGGCGAAGCCTTACATCGATTTCATATAAAATACCAAAGCTAGTACGCACATTAAATAAATGAATAATTCGCTGAACTAAACGCAAATAAAATTGACGGCTATCGATCTGTTTATTTCCATTAGTCATGCTATTGACTGGACAATCGTGTAAAAAAACCAGATCTAAATCAGACCCATAACCTAGCTCCCAGCCACCTAATTTACCGTAGGCAACCACAACTAAGCCTTTATCATTATCGCCCAAATGCTCTGGTTTGCCATAACGAGCAAGCATTTGGTTCCATGCCATTTGTAAAACAAAATCAAGTAATGCCTCAGCCACATAGGTTAAATGATCGCTGACTTTCATGGTTGATAAGACTTGTTCAACATCTGCTGCTGCAATATGCAGTAATTGCATCTGCTTAAATTGGCGTAAAGCTTCAAGTTGTTGTTCTTCATCATCCAACTGAATGCGTAATAAATACTGATAAAGCTGGCTTTTATATTCATTAGGTGCAACGGTTTGGTACAGCGAATTGATATCAATAAGTTCATCTAATAATATAGGATAATGAGCAAGTTGATCGCTAATCATTGGCGATGCACTACATAAACGAATTAACTGTTTTAATGCAGTCGGATACTCCAATAACAACTCTAAATAAGTCGTGCGACTAACAATATTAATTATCAATGGTAAAATTCTTGGTAATACCATTAATGCTTGTTTGTCAGCACAACAAGCTTCTAATAGTCTTGGCATTAATTGATCAAGTATTTCTCGTCCACGAACACCAATTGTTCGTTTACTTATATCATCTCTAAATTGCACAAGCATCTGCCAAAATTGATTTGCCTCACTATCTGAATAGTTAGGTAGTATTGCCATCACATCATTTAATTGTAGATCTGGTACCCAAAGATCATCAAATTGATCATTATGCTGTTTATCATTAGAGGAAAATTCAGGCTCTACCTCTCCAATAAGTTCATTGAATATTAAACGATTAATTTGCATTCGTGCCGATAATTCAGTTGCAAAATCAAACCAATTATTAAAGCCCATACTTATCGCTAAACGTGACTGATCAAGATCATCCTCTGGGAGTGTTTGGGTTTGCTCATCACGAATCGCTTGCAGTAAGTTTTCGCAACGGCGCAAAAAAAGGTAATTTTCGCGTAACGTCGATACTTCTTGATAGCTCAGTAATTGTTCATTCTCAATGACCTGTAAAGCAGATAATAATGAACGAGTTTGTAGGTTCACCACTCGACCACCGCGAATAAGCTGAAAAACTTGTACAATAAACTCTATCTCACGGATGCCACCTGCCCCAAGTTTAATATTGTTTTTTAAACCACGGCGACGGACTTCGCGTTCAATCATGCTTTTCATATTACGCAATGATTGTAAGACGCTAAAGTCAATATAACGACGATACACAAACGGTTTTAGCATTTGGTAAAGCTCTTTAGCATAAGGTGCTTGCTCATCACCTAGTACTTTTGCTTTAACCATCGCATAGCGTTCCCAGTCACGTCCTTGTTCTTGGTAATAATCTTCCATAGCCGCAAAACTTAATACTAAAGGCCCTCCATCACCAAGCGGGCGCAAACGCATATCCACACGGTAGACAAAACCATCTTCAGTGATTTGATCAAGTGCTTTAATTAAACGTTGACCTAATCGAGTGAAGAATACTGCATTATCTAACTCTCTCAGCCCTCCTTGTGTTTGCCCATGCTCCGGATAAGTAAAAATCAAATCAATATCAGACGAAAAATTAAGTTCTCCCCCGCCTAGTTTGCCCATCCCTAAAATCAGTAATGGCTGTGGCTCACCTTGACCATTACAAGGTGTTCCCCACTCTTTACAACTAAGCTCATAGAGCCAATCACGAGCTGTAACAATGATCACCTCGGCCAGTTCACTCAATTGTAATAAAATATGCTCATCATTGCTGCTATGTGTTAATTGAGACCACGCCAACCGGACTAAAATATAACGACGAAATTGTCTTAATATCTTCATTAATTCAGTTTCATCTGAAACTGCTGTTAATTTTTCACTCAACCAATTTTGGTAATATCGTCTTTCATCAGCTTGTGGTGGATTTTTTATGATGTCAGAAAGCCACAGTGGAAATTGATAAAAAGCATCCACCAAAAAATCACTGTGTACTAAAATATCAAGATTAGCTTCCACCTCATTTGGGGTGCATTGCTTAAGTTGAAAAGTAATTTTTTGCTTTTGCTGTTCAAGAAAAGTGGAAAGCAAGTGGTTAAGCTCCAACATGGGTAAACTCTCTTAGAAATATTTTTACTAAAAGTAAAATCACTAAAATAGAACCATATTATAAATAACTTTTGCTATTGATATAGTATTTTATATACAAGATGAAAACTTGCAGAAAAATAATGGATAATGCATACAAAAAATAAAAACTGTTTCAAGTTATTAGTCTTATCTTTGCCATATCAGCAATACACATTTTGGAACGAGAGTTTTTTGCTAAGACAGCATAATTACCTTAATCCTAATAAAGATATTCCATAACAAGAGGTAGTAAAAATTTCAGGTATCGCTCTATATAATCAACAACAATATATAATACAAGACAGTACTACTTATTATAGCGCCACACTTGCTGTGCTTAATGTAAAATGTTGCCATTAATAATAACAGAAATTGAACTTGCTTAATGCCAATTTTACCAGTTCAATTACTGTTAAGTTAATTGGTGTAAGTCCTATTCAGGCGATAGCTTAACAAAACAGGATAAATTAGCTTTTTTACTAAAAAATGCCCTGGCTGTTTTGCGGACAACACCACAACCCGTTACACTTAAAATAAGAAATAATAATATAATATCGGCTATAACTATGACCAGCATTTCATTGTTTGTTAATGAGTTTGCCATCTTATCAAACCATTTTAGACAATATATATTTATAGAGATGACAATTATTGCTATTAGTAATGTCAACATAAAAGCAATAGCAGAACTAAAAATTAATGACTTCACTTGCAATTGACCATTAACTGCCATAAATTTTTTTCGTAAAGCAAAATAACCGATTATATTTATAATCAGCAAAAAAGCTGAATAAAACATAATAATTACAATATTATGTTCAAAAGGGGCTGTAGAATCTAGGGGATCTTTAGGAATGAAAAAGAAATTTAAACAGAACAAGACAATAGCTAGATAATAAAAATTAAACAATAAAATAAATAAAGATAAATGAATTTTTTGACTATTACCTGAGGATAATACAGTCATATCTGACTCTGTTACAAAAGCAGTCCGAAGTAGCTTTATCCCTAAATAAATCGCCACTGTTATCCAAATATAACAAGATAATCTAAATATGCCTATATAGAGACTTTCTATATGGGGAAAATAATATGGCGCTATAGCAGAATATAAAAACCCAAGAACCTGTCGCTCAAATAGAACTTGACAACCATTGATACCTATTATTATCAAAAAAACAATTAAGAATACACAAAGCAGATTCTTTTTATTAGCCCGATAAACCGAATTCTTGTGCAATATTATGGCTGAAGTAATAAAAATTAAAACTAGATTTGCTAGCTGATTAAAAATATTAGGCAAAACTATATGAATAATTAATGATACAAAAGAATCGGCCCAAATATATGGGTTAAGCTTTGCATAACTGAAAACCATGTTGTCAACAAGAAGTTCTCGCCCAACCAAAAAAGTGCTATCTAGCACCCCATACAACAGTACAAACAAGAACGGTAATTTAAAAAAGGAGAGTTTTGTCATTTTACTTTTCATTCAATTAATTAACAGTTAGATTTGCAATCAACATTAGTTTCAACTTTGTATTGATCTCACTAAAAGCAAATTCTTTTACAGAGTTAATGGACGATAATGCCATTTGCCATTGAGTAAATTCAGGTTCAAGAGGAAGATATTTATCTATTAGAATATAATTGATTTGATTTAGTGTCTGTTGGTATAGTTCCAGATCATTAACTTCTAACGCATACTCTTCGTTTTGTTGCCAAAACTTTAATAGCTGCACCAAATCTTGATGAACTTGTGGATCAAACTGGCAGATTTTTAATGGCGCATTTTTGAGTAAGCGATAACCTCTAGCGGCTTTACTTTGTGAAAAAAGATGCAAATTAAATCGACTTAATTCAAGCGCAAAATTGAGTAAATCCTGCTTATTACCTTGTTTGATCTCTAATTCGACCTCTTGAATTATTTTAATTTTTCCATTTGAGTGAATTTCACCTTGATCTAATACTATTTCAATTTCGCTACTTGCAAACGAAATTAACCAAACTTGACGTTTAAAGTCAGTCGAAAATAACGGTAATAAATCTTGCTGTAATCGCTCAATATCACAATTATCAGGCAATGCCGAATAAGGTAATATGGTTAAATCAGGCTCTGAATTAGGCAAATCAGCATTAAACTCAGCTCGCTCGTGTAAACCCGCAATAGTTTTTTTATCACGTTTCAAGGTGATTTCAAAATGAGTTATCGTGCTGTCATTGCTTGTTCTGACCCGTAAACCACATCCATGATGACGCAAATAATAGTCCACTGTATCATAATAGGTGTTACAAAGTGTTAATTGCGAGAATGTACGTTTTTGATTTGATATTGCAGAAAACTCTAGCTCATCAGAGTGCGCCCATTGATTTAAATAAAGTTGCAACGCAGCAATATCATTATTATTTATTTCAAACTTTAATTCAATTTCGTTACTCATTAATCTATTTTTTATTCATTATTGTGATTCATCTATTGTTTAGTTATTATGTAAAGCAATCAATGACGGGCAAACAAGGCATTAAAAAGTACTGTCAATTAATGTTCGTGAACTCGATTACCAATTACTTTACGACACGAAATGGATTAGTTGGCTTAGGTTTGGATTGTTCGGATTGTTGAGTTGAGGCTTCACGCTGAGCATGATATTGCGGCTCATCTTCAAATCCCATGCCAACGCCATTTTCGCGTGCATAAATAGCCTCAATTGCAGCCATCGGCACCACAATGTGTTGGGGTACGCCAGAAAAACGAGCATTGAATTCAATTTGTTCATTAGTAGATAAATATTGACCTACCGATTGCGGGGCAATATTTAACACGATTTGATTGTTTTGGATAAATTCCTGCGGCACCAATACACCATATACCGAAGTATTCACTACAATATAAGGCGTTAAGTCGTTATCTAAAATCCAATCATAAAATGCCCTAAATATGTAAGGGCGACGCGGGGTCATTTGCTCAAGTTCCATTAAGGCCACCTTGTCTAAAATTTTCGTAAATAAGGATAAATTTAATTGATTAAGATCTTATCTTTTTTTCTTCTTCAGTTAATGAATTAACAAAAGCAGGACGTTCAAAAATTCGCGCCATATAACCTAAATAATTCTTTTCAGCTATTTTTGGTAATTCAATGTCAAGCAGAGGTAATCGCCAAAGTAATGGCGCAAAGTAACAATCACTTAATGTAAAATCATCACTCATAAAATAATCCGCTTCTTTAAACATAACCGAGATGGAAACAAGATCATCAAGAAGATTTTTTCGTGCTGTTTTAGCTGCATCGCTATTAGGATCGGCAATGATTGTTTCGTAAGCACTGTACCATTCTTTTTTAATTCGATACATCGTTAATCTAGAATTCGCTCGAACAATTGGGTAAACTGGCATTAATGGCGGATGAGGAAAACGTTCATCAAGGTATTCCAATGCAATATGTGGTTCATATAACGTAAGATCTCGATCAATTAAAGTTGGAATTGAACCATATGGGTTAAGATCCAATAATTCTTGAGGTAAATTATCTGCCGTTACAAACTCTATTTCCGCAGTTACCCCTTTTTCTGCCAGAACAAAACGGATCTGATGTCCGTAAATATCTGTTGTATCACAAAATAATGTCATCACAGAACGTTTATTAACAGCAACAACCATATCCACTCCAAATATATAAAATTAAAATAAGTTTTATTGATGACCATTCTAACAAATTGAATAACAAATTTGTTAAAAAAAATGAATTTTCTTACTTTATTTTCTTGAATAATACAATATTGAAAAAAAGTTTCAGAAAAGCATACGTTTTAATATAAAAAATTGCCAAATGAGTTAGATTCGTCAAATTTAAGAAAATTTATTTGTTTGCCGATAGCTTTTCATCATTCCAAGTCACTTAATCAAAAAAAGGAATGTTTTTTAATAGACAAAAACCAGCATAAAAAAACCCAGCCAATGCTGGGTTTTTGAAACAAAGTTGTAACGTTTTTGTAATATTGAAAGTCGGGTAAGGACACAACATTACTGTTTCGCCCTCCCCTAAGAACTGTACGAGCGAATTTCTCCGCATACAGCTCAAGCCTTTCAATTGACTTTACTAAGCCAGTTTCACTACCGTTAATTTCAGTGCATGAACTTTTTTGTGGCAAGTAGGATGAAGTAATACCCTATTTTTGAGCGTGTCCGCCCCTCCGTGCATTTTGTAGATAATATGATGGTCATGCCACCCCGTCTCTTTTGTGATTGGAAGTTGACATAAGCCACAACGACCTTTTTGCGTCTTATACAGCATTTGCCATTTGTGTCTATGTGAAAATTCTTCACACATCCTCTTTTGGTATAATGTCTCGCCATATAATTCCCATTCCAGTAAAAACGGATTGTAGTCTGATTTTACCTTGATATGTCGTTTAATTGCCGTCTTGCTACATTGCAATAATTCAACCCATTTATCCACACCCTGGCGGTCTTTTATCATTGTGCCAAAGTTCCATATCCGAGTTGCCGTCGTTTTAAAGTATTTCTCTTTAACCCAACGTTTACCCTTTTTGCTATGTCTTCTTCGACTCCAATTCCAAAGCGCGCGCCATATTAATGCATCCATTCGCCCATATGCCTGACTCGCCGCTTGACTTCGGTGATAGTTAGCCCACCCCCTTATCATTGGATTAAGTTTCTTTATTAAGTCTTCTTGCTTCGCCATGCTTAACTTTTTAATCTTATCCCTTACCTTGCTATAGAATGCTTGCACATTCTTTTTACTCGGCTTGATGATAAGCTTGTTGTTAAAGTGTCTCACCGTCCAACCTAAAAAGTCAAAACCCTGCCCGATATGCACTACTTTCGTTTTCTTCTCTGATAGCGTTAGTCCTCTCTCTTTGAGAAATTCCTCCACTATCGGAATGACCTTTTCTTCCAGTAATTCTTTTGATATCCCTGAAATAATAAAGTCGTCTGCATACCTGACCATGTACGTTTTATGTTGCCTGATTTTCCTGCTCGCTTTCTCACCAAAGTGATTAGCTAGCTCTTTTTCCAAGCCGTCTAACGCCATGTTTGCCAGCGTTGGCGAGATTATCCCACCTTGCGGTGTGCCCGCCTCAGTCATCTTCACCTGCCCCATATCTACGACCCCTGATTTCAACCACTTCGTTAGTATCCGCTTATTCATCGGAATATTGGCGATTAACCAATCATGGCTAATGTGGTCAAAACAGCCCTTGATATCCGCATCTAATACCCACTGCGCCGGTTGGTTGGTTTTCCGCCCTTTGTGTGAGAATATTTGATGTATGTGAGTTATCGCGTCTACCGTTGAACGATTAATACGAAAACCATAAGAGCCTTTGTCCGCCGTTGTTTCTGACACAGGCTGTAGAGCAAATAGATAAAGTGCCTGCATTGCTCTGTCTTTCATGGTCGGAATGCCCAATGGACGCTTCTTTCCGTCAGATTTGGGGATATACACCCGCTTTAATGGTTGCGGTTGATACCCTTTATTTGTCAGCGTTGCTACGGCTTTCCATTTTGCCTCTGCGGTGTTCCAAGTTATCTTGTCTACGCCCGCCGTTCTTTTACCTCTATTTTCAGTCACTCGCCTTACCGCTAATTGCTTAGCATAAATTGAGCGTGTCAATAATCTTTGCAAGCGTTTTACCTTGCGCCAATCATTTTCAAGTGTCGCTTTCGCAATCCGTCCCTGCAATCCCTTAACATGTCTTGTTGCTTTGACCCAATCGATATTGTGCCATTGCGTTGCCATGTCAGAGGTCGCTGGAGCTAGACCACGTTTCGCTTTTTTGCTATCATGATTTTGCTCTTTCATACTGACCTCTTGATACAAGAAGTAGCAGAAATTACTTGATATGGTATGAATAACTACCAACAGAACTACCACGTTACACGTGGCAGTTATTCAGGATATCAAATAATCTACCACTGTTGTAACACGGTTAATGATTGAGTTTTGAGCTTGGCGAATGTTTCACAGATGAATTACTTCCCAATAATTCATTTTAAACTGTTAGGCATTCGTTAGCTCATCCCTCGCCTAAAATAATTCCATTAGAAATTACCCACCAAAGGATTAGCCTGTCATCTTGCGACGAAAGACCAGTTAGAAGTCTGCACCCTTTCGAGTTAGGTCATGTCTCATACCCTATATCAGCCATTACAGCCAATCATTCGCTTTCTCTAACCTCCCTTACCTGCACGCTCGACAGCATCACTTACGCTCTGCCTGCCAGCCCCCAATTTTCGCGCTCTATTAAAACGATTGCTGAATTGTGGACGGCAAACGTACAGGCTTACCAAGTTCCATTATTATCACACGAGTAGTGAAGATATAGACTGTTCGCCGATAGTCGTGTTGATGGCGTATTCCCACGCTAAACGAGAATATCCGACTATATTACCTTTTGGTCAAAGCCTATCAGTAGTTTTGGCTTTTTCAGCATTACGACGTTTATCATCTATTCACTTTACGTTCATCTTTCTACCCAGTCTAGCCCCTCATGGTATACTACTTACCATTACTTAATGTTACCTCACGATAATCATTAACCTTGCTATTCCTCAAGGGGGTACATTGTCAGGAAGCTCCGCACCAAACCGTTACCAGTCTCGCACTATCCCTAGACTACTGTTAGCCATATAACAGGTTGAACTCTCATTCTTGCTTAATGTTACTGCAATCCTGATTCAACAATGATAATAACAGCTTTTGCACTTATCACTACACACACTTCGTCAATTTCAGCTTAAACTATATGCTGATTGGTTCTCTCCTCCCCTTCAACGATGACAATAGTAAATATTGCTATCTTGTTGTTGGAAATTACAAGAATATCAGATATGATTAATTGAAATGTCTAAAGAGAGTTAGTTCTCTATAGTAGCTGATTTATCTCAACTAGATTATAGTACCAACTTGTACCTTTGATAGGTTATATATACAGTATCCTTTCGGACACTATATATAATGTCCTACTTAGATACTGTGAAGTGACATCTAGGGCTTTTGACCCTAGATGTTTTCCTAAAATATTGATAAAATTCAATAAGTTAGGCAACATAAGTGCGACCTTGTCGCACTTAACGTTTGCTGAATTGTGGACGACGACGTGCTTTGCGTAGACCCACTTTTTTACGTTCAACTTGACGTGCATCACGAGTAACGAAACCTGCTTGACGTAATGCAGAACGTAAAGTTTCATCATATTCCATTAATGCACGAGTAATACCGTGACGAATTGCACCTGCTTGACCTGAAATACCACCACCTTTAACCGTGATATAAAGATCAAGTTTGTCAGTCATTTCGACTAACTCTAACGGTTGCATAACAACCATACGAGCAGTATCACGACCAAAGTATTGCTCTAATGAGCGTTTGTTAATAACGATGTTACCACTACCTGGTTTGATAAATACACGAGCAGCAGAACTTTTGCGGCGACCTGTACCGTAATATTGATTATCAGCCATCTTTTATCCCCTTAAATATCTAATACTTGCGGTTGTTGTGCCGCATGATTGTGCTCATTACCAGCATAAACTTTTAGTTTACGGTACATTGCACGACCAAGAGGACCTTTCGGTAACATGCCTTTTACAGCAATTTCGATAACTTGTTCAGGATGACGTTCAATCATCTCTTTAAAAGTCGCTTCTTTAAGTCCACCGATGTAACCAGTATGACGATAATAGATCTTATCAGTACGTTTTTTGCCTGTTACAGCAACTTTTTCTGCATTGATAACGATAATATAATCACCTGTATCAACATGTGGTGTGTATTCTGCTTTGTGTTTACCACGCAAACGGCTTGCGATTTCAGTAGCTAAACGACCTAACGTTTTACCTGCTGCATCAACAACATACCAGTCGCGTTTAACTGTTTCTGGTTTAGCTGAAAAAGTACTCATTCGTAATTATCCAATTTTTAATTAATCTCACGTTAATAAATCACTTGATTTATTTACACTTTTTGATCAAAACTATTAATTAACTCACCCCTTCGAGTGGCCATATTAATGTTGACAATCGAAAACAACGTTGGGAAGAACGTTGTCGTAACGTGGGTGGCAACATTATACAGAAATAATATAAAAGCGCTAGAGTTAAAAAGAAAAAATCATGGCGATAAGAAACGCTTACTGTTAAACTTTCACTTAACATTAAATAACGACACATATTGATATAAATGGACAATACAATTCTACTTTCTAAAGACGATTATATAGGCAAAGGGTTACACCGCAAATGCTATCATCATCCAATAGATCCTAATAAATGCATTAAAGTTAATTACAATGACGGCGCAGAAGAAGAAACAAACCGCGAAATAGCTTATTATAAACACCTTATTAGGCGTAATATTGCATTTGATGCATTAGCAAAATATTATGGTCCAGTTTCAACCAATTACGGTAAAGGCCATGTTTTCGAGCTTATTAGAGATTATAATGGTGAAATAGCCATACCACTAGAAAAGTACCTTGCTGATAATAAATTAACTAAACAATATTATGATGATTTAGTTGTATCATTAAAAAGTTTAAAATCAGCTTTATTAAAAGATCGCATTATTACAATGACAATCAAAAGCAAGAATATCTTATTTCAGCATTTAAGTGCAGATAAAAGCCGCTTGATTATTATCGACAATATCGGTAATTCAACCCTTATCCCCATTGCTAATTATATTTCTTTTTTTGCGAAAGCTAAAATTGAACGAACTTGGCAACGTTTTTTAACATCAATTATTAAAGAAAATGACCACAATAAATTAATCACACGTTTAGTTGAAGATGTGAAGCAATGATACAAAATTATGCAATATCATCTTTCACATTATCGAGTCTATTTTTTTAAGGTAAATAGGTAATGATGTACTTTAACAATACTTAAACCAAGCCTAATGCCGTTATGCTTTCAAACCATGCGAAAAGGCTTAGGTCGCTTTTTCGCTTTTAGATTCATCTAAATTATTAATAAGTTAACTTAAAAACTTTAAAAGAACCTTAATAAAAATGCTTTATTTAATAATTAGATTAATGTGAACAAAAATAAATATAACAAAATGTCATTTAAAACGAAATGATCGGCATTTTGGCAAAATCGAAACAGCAAAATCAAGCGATGCGCAAATAATAAAATAAACAACAATAACAAATAAAAAGATCTCAGTTGGATAAACCATACTACGATTATTAACTTGAGTAGCTATAAAAGTAAATTCCGCCACCCCAACAATATAGGCCAAAGACGTATCTTTAATAAGCGATACCCACTGATTGACAAAAGACGGCAACATCATTTTAAGAGCTTGTGGTAAAATGATAAATAAAATAACTTGCTTTTTAGTCAACCCTAACGAAAATGCTGCTTGCCATTGTTCTTTAGCCACCGCAATCATACCGGCATGCACTGAATGACCAATATATGCAGCGCCAATTAAAGATAGTGCACATATCACCGTTGCGATAGCTGGCACATCAACATTAAGCAATACAGGTAATAAAAAGTAAGTCCAAAAAATAAGCATAATAACAGGGATTGCTCTTAAAAAACCAAGTATACCGACTAATAAATAGCGCACTGTTCCTTTTAAGACAGTCAACCCTACACCGGCCAAAATACCTAACAGCGTTGAAACGATAATTGCAGCAAAACTCATTAATAACGTTAAAAAAATGCCTCCGGGAAAGTTTCCCCACATCATATAACTTAAATTGTTATAAATAACCTCTAAACCTTTAAGTTCCATAATTGATTACACCTTACCTATTTGTAATCGTTTTGCTTGATAAATATTACCTAAAGTTCCAACCATCACTATTGCCAAAATATATAATAAAGTCGCAATGGCAAAATCTTGAAAGGTTTTTAATGATTCGGTTTCGACTTGACGTGATACATAAGAAAGCTCTAACACACCAATAGCCATTGTTAACGATGAATTTTTGATAATATTCATATACTGACCAATTAAAGGCGGAAAGGCAATACGAAAGCTTTGCGGTAAAATAATAAATCGCATACTTTGCCACCAAGTTAACCCTAATGCTAATGAAGCCTGTCCTTGCCCTTGCCTTACACCAGCAATGCCGGCTCTAAACTCTTCGGCAATAAAAGCACTGGAATAACACGTTAAACCAACTAAACCAATTATAAATTCAAAGGACGGCATTTTCAGTGAAAAAAAGAACAACAAAATTTGTGGTTCATCAAATAGCCATAACTTAAATTCAACTGGTAATAAATTACCCACGCCAAAATACCAAAAAAAGAGTTGAGGTAATAATGGGGAATAACGAAAAATTGCGTTATACCCCATTACAATCCTTTGAATAATCTTAATCGGGCTTTGTTGAGCAATAACTAATAAAAAACCCAGTAATGTTGAAAAGACAATAGTAAGCAATGAGATAGCTAACGTAACTAAAAAACCATCCCATAACCACCACCAATAACGGGATTCAAGTAATTGCTCGTGCATAACTTACTGGCCTTTACCTATTTTAAAGTCACCACGAGGCATGGCTGATGTGGTTTCAGGTCCAAACCAACGGTTATAAATTGTTAACGCTTGACCATCTTTTTCAAGTGTTAATAAAATTTGGTTCACTTTTTCTTTCAAGCGATCTTCCCCTTTTGGTATACCAACTGCTTGATATTCTTGGGTGATACTAAATGGCGAAATTTCAAATGCTGCACGTTGTTCTTCAGGTACATTAGCGAGTAAACCAATTAATTTGGCATCATCTTGAGTAATTGCCTGTACCACACCATTACGTAATGCCGCAAAAGCAAATGGTGTATCATCATAAGAAATCACTTTAGCCGTTGGGTATTTTTCGCGCAGCGTGATTTCCATGACCGTACCTTTATCAGCACCAATACGAAGGTTCTTTAAATCATCGACTGATTTTAAAATACCTTTTTTTGCTATAAATTTTTGACCAGTCGCAAAATAAGGCAGACTAAAATCAACAGTTTTTGCCCTTTCATCAGTTACAGTAAAGTTAGCAACAATTAAATCGGCTTTTTGGGAAGTTAATAGAGGAATTCGATTGGCTGGATTAGTTGGCACAAGATCAATTTTCACATTCAGTGCTTTAGCTATTTCATTGGCATAATCAACATCAAGACCAACAATTTTATTGGTCTTTTCATCAACATATCCAAATGGCGGGTTGCTATCAAACACGGCTATTTTGATTTTCCCGCGTTTTTCGATGTCATCAAGGCGATCTGCGTAAGCTGAATTTGCACCTAACAAACTACTTATTAATGCGACCACTGTTAGTGATTTAGTCAACAATTTCATCCTGATTCTCCCAAATAAAGGTTATATTATTTTCAGTTAAAGTCTAACAACAAAGAACTGAATGAATAAATAACAAATACTCACATGGTTATAACTTAAAGTTATATCGTTCATGTTTTGAAAAAGAATCCTAGAATAACGGTAATACGCAATACAACAGGTATTTTATAAAATTAATTTACCCAACTATCTCACTATCGACAAAAAAGTAAGCAATTTCTTTTTCGGCCGAGGTTAAAGAATCTGAACCATGTACAGCATTTTCGGTCATGCTGTCAGCAAAATCAGCCCGCAAAGTGCCTGCAGTTGCTTTAGATAAATCAGTCGGTCCCATCAATTCCCGATAACGCCTAACAGCATTTTTTCCTTCTAGAACTTGAACTACTATCGGGCCAGATATCATAAATTTAACTAATTTATCAAAAAATGATTTACCTTGATGCTCTATATAAAAGCCTTCAGCTTGCTCTTTCGTTAATCTAAGCATTTTTAGGGCAATGATGTTAAGTTTTGCTTGGCTGATACGGGTTTCAATTTCACCAATCAATTGCTTTTTAACTGCATTGGGTTTGATGATGGATAATGTTCGT
This sequence comes from Gilliamella sp. X-60, assembly GCF_057063585.1. NCBI lineage: Bacteria > Pseudomonadati > Pseudomonadota > Gammaproteobacteria > Orbales > Orbaceae > Gilliamella > Gilliamella sp. X-60. The sequence continues at coordinate 97,533 of NZ_JBXSQJ010000006.1, forward strand.
TCAATAGTCATATGCTTGTTCCTAGTTAATCAAGGGTAAAGGCCAGTCGCGAAATTTGCCCGCTTTGGTCTAATAATAATAGATGATGTAAACCTTTTTGAGTTACCGTTATAGCAACTTTTCGATCGTCATGCTTTTGCTCAATGAGGTCACCATCTAAAAACCACCATTTATCACCTATTCCACCTTGTGGTGTTACATCAATGGTGACACCGTGTTGCCCTGGCAAACGCTTTACTAATTGGTTATCCCGTAATCCAATAATATTCAGTGGCAAAAAGATATCTTTACCAAATACAGGACAATTTTTATCAACCTCAGGGAGCAACGATTGCCTACGCTCTTTGGGTAACAGCCAATTTTCTAAAGCGATCGGCCAAAGTGCAATCTGTTTTTTATGCGCATTATTACAATCTGCAGACACCCGTTTTCCTTCATCATTGACCCAGATCGTCACCCACCCTGAACGGTAGAGATTGTTATTAAGCTCTGTAAGAGTATCAAGCGTTGGGGGAACCATGTTATTTAATATCCAAGCATTTTTCTGCCGGTGACAGTTTTCATCGTTTGCTGGCAGGACTTGCCCTGATGGCCAACAAATTTTTTCTGAAGTCACCGTTGCCGGTTTTATTATTAAGGGTAATGGGCGATTGAGTCGTCGCTCTTTATTTAATAATAACGAGTTAACCTGTTGTAAAATCGGCACTGCGGTAATACTGCCATATTGTCCAACAACAGGCGTTCCATCTGGACGACCAACCCAAACACCAATTAAATAACGAGGGTTCATACCAACCGCCCAAGCATCACGATAGCCATAACTAGTGCCTGTTTTATAGACAAGTTGATGATTATTAACTAGCATCTTGCTAGTGATCCATGCGCTGCCATCGCTAATAAATGGCTTACTTAACAATGGTTCATCTTGCGTAAAACGTAAAGGGCTGACTTGTCCATGACGAGCAAAAGCACTATAGGCACTGACCAAATTATCCATTCTTAATGATGCACCACCTAATATATACGAAATATTAGGGTTATTACCAGTAGATACCAGTGGCAACCCAATACTGGCAAGTTTTCCAGCAAACCGTTTTGGACCATAGAGTTCAATTAACTGAACAGCGGGCAAGTTCAATGAATTTTTTAATGCTTCTGTAGCACTGATTGGACCATAAAAATCTTCATCAAAATTGGTAGGGCGGTAATCAGAACGGATTCGAGGCGTATCTTGCAATAGCGATTCAGAATGAATCATACCATCATCAATCGCGAGTGCATACATAAAAGGCTTTAATGTCGATCCAGGTGAGCGAAGCGCACTTACCATATCAACCTGTCCAAATCGATCTTTATCATTAAAATCAGCTGAACCTACATAGCCTTTTACTGACATATCGGTATGATCGACAACTAAAATAGCCAGCGAAGTTTTGGGTGGTAACTGGTTTTTCCGATTAGTCGCAATATCTTCAAGACTATATTGAAGAGAGTGATCGATATTTGAACGGATTATATCAACATCAGGATATTGCTGAATTAATCTACGCGCTAATAAAGGCGCTAGTTGTGGCTTTTTACGAGGATAAACCCATATATCTTCTTTTCGAACTTGCTCTATAATATCGGATGACCATACTTGATATTGAGCTAATCTTGCTAAAACCTTGTCTCGAGCTTGTTTGGCACGCTGAGGATACCTATCAGGACGCAAGCGGCTAGGAGCTTGTGGCAATACCGCTAATAAAACCGCTTCGCCACGTGTTAACGCTTTTGGTGCTTTACCAAAATATGACCAGCTCGCAGCCCCCAAGCCTTCGATTGTTCCCCCAAATGGTGCACGGTTGATATATAAAGTTAAAATTTCATCTTTGGTAAAATGTAATTCAAGTTGTAGCGTTCGAAATATTTGTTGTAACTTTCCAACTATGGAGCGATCGTGAGGATCAAGCAATCTTGCAACCTGCATCGAAATAGTACTGCCACCTGAAATAATTTTTTTATTGGTGATGTTTTGCCAAGCTGCCCTCATTAACGATGCGGGATTAACACCAAAATGATCATAAAAATGGCGATCTTCATAATTTAGTAACACATCAAGATAATCATTGGGGACTTCATCTAAGTGAATTGGATACCGCCAAACGCCATTTTCATCAGCAAATCGCCAAAGTGGCGTACCATCTTGCGCAAGAATTGTTTGTGTGGATTTATTTGTTGCAATCGACAATGGAAATAAGTGATCGGCAACAAAAAAACTGCCTATTAACAATAAGATGAAAGAAAAAAAACAAAACAGAATGTTAAGCAGGTACTTTTTCATTTTGTCAAAAACTTTCAGAAAACCCTACGTTTTAGTATAAAAAGATACCGCTAACTTTCGTTAGCGGATAATCAATTTGTTTATATTATTAGTCATCAATCTGAATCAATGTATAAATACTATTGTTGCTTTGGCTTATTAGGTTCTACATTGCGTTCAACAATCGACATAACTTCAGTGGATTGACCAATTGCAAACCGATCCGGGCGATACATTGATTCAACATAAGGGTATGGAATCATATAATTACCTGCCGTCACAGCCCTAACTAAATAAGCAACACGAGTGCGATAAGTATCTTCACTCATATAATGATTAATATCAACGGCTGCGACGTATCTATCATCACGAAACTCTTGATATTTAACATCATTGCTATCTTCATCTTTCAACAAATTAGCTAATTCAGGGATCGCCTGTAAGCTAACATTGCTGTTAGTTAGATTTTGGTTTTCTAATTCAAGACCAGCAGGTAAAAAGTCAACAATTAACGCATCATGAATAGCTTCTTTATGCGAATTAACATCTAATACAACTACCATTAAATCTCCCACCTTCATTTGATCGGGTTGAATTTTATTACCTTTCAAATCATAGTAAGTACGTTTAATCGTTAATACATTTTCATCACTGGTTGGCGCGGGGGCATTTTTACCATAGCCTGACACTGTGAATTTGATATAAAGCGGCTGTGCGTCTTGTGGATTTGAAATCGTTAAGCCACTTGCTAAATTAACAAATCCAAAAGAACGCGATAATGTCGAATCAACCTGATTTGACTGTGCATTAATCACAACATTAAACTTGTGTGAAGATTTATGTTGATCTAATGACCAGCCTGCTACAAATAATGCATTAAGTTCCTGTGTTGAAAAATAACGAGTATCATTAAGTAGATCAGATAAATGAATTAAATAATCAGCTTGTTTATCAACACTTAATCCGTTTTCAATCAACAATGATAAGACTAACGCATTATCACGAATCGTACTACCATATTCGCCAAGCCAAGCATATTGATTATCATAATTGGTTGTAAATACTTGTGGCATTAAGCTGTTATAGACGTTGTCAAAACCAGCTAATTTAGCAGATAGTGCTAACTGAGCAACAGGTAATGGTGACAACACCTTAAAATTACTTTCTGTGATTTGTTGAGACATTCGATTGATCTCATTACGCATTGGTACCGTGATTTTATTTTGTTTTGCAAGCACTGCTAAAGCATACGCTTTAGTAGCAAATTGCGTATAATCGCTTATTTGTGAATTTTCATAATAGTTGTGTAAGCTATTAAATGCATTAGCATCATAAATATATTGGCTAATACGAGAAATAGCTGCACTAAGCGCATCGTTATTAATATTATAACCACGTTCTTTAGCTTGCAATAAAAAGTCGGTCGCATACACGGTTAACCAATGTTCTTCAGCACTCTCGTTATTCCATAAACCAAAACTACCATTATTACGTTGCATTGATAAGATTCGCGAAATACCTAATTGCACTTTTTCACGTCGCTGTTCATCCGATTCAGTTTTAATTCCCAAAGCTGCAAGCTGTTTTTGGTTTGCATATAATGACGGCATTAAGCCACTAATGGTCTGTTCCAAGCAGCCATATGGATAGGCAAATAATTCTTTAATATATTGAGCAATATTAAGTGGCGGTTGATCTGATATGATCAATTTGCCATCAACCGTATTTTCAATCATCTCAGCAATACTATCTTTAGGTAACTGCCAACTTTCACCACCATTTATTGCTGCCGCATAATATTTTGTTGTTGCGGCATAAGCAGGTCTAACACCAACCTTCCATGATCGTTTGATCTGGTAATCAGAACCATCATCTAACAAAATCCCTTTGACATTAATGGTTACAATACCTTGTCCATAGCCATAATCAGCAACAATGGGCACTTGAATAATTTGTCTTTGCTTGCTATCAAGTGTTGCTGTTACAGACTTAACTGCATTTTGATGAATCAAACCATCCGTTGAAACATCAACCTGCATTGTTTGCGTTTTTTCGGTTAGATTATTAAGATCTAACGCCAAAATAGCCTGATCACCACCCGATAAAAAGCGTGGCGTCGATAATTCAGCAACCACTGGCGATGCAACGATCATCGCTTGTTCAGCCTTGCCATAACGACTATCATCCCATGCTTGCGCCATGATGCGTAATTCGCCATTAAAATTAGGCAAAACTAGATCAACAACACCTTCACCTTCATCGTTAAGATCAATAGTTTGTAATTGTTGAGCCACAACATTGACTTCAGTTAATGCTTTTTTGCCTCCTGCTCCCGCTGCGCCAAGCATAGCATCACCACCAAAGCTCACATTTACATTGCGCCCTTTACCTTCAATCAATTTGCCGTATACATCGTAAAGATCAACATCATAACGTTTACGACCTAAAAACGCGCTGTAAGGATCGGGTGTGGCAAAATTGGTAATATTCAACACTCCTGAATCCACAGCCGAAACCAATACCGTTACCTTACGATCTTTCTGGATTGATTTTTTATCCAATTTAATTTTTATTGGAATGGTTTTTTCAGGCTCTGTCTTCGTCGATGCCTCAATACTCAAATTTAATTGGCGATTAGAGGTATCAATGGGTAAATAAAGCAACCCTATTGCTCGTTTAACCGTTTGTACTGTTGCATCGGTTGATGGACGAATAATCATCGCATTAATATAAATATCATGACGTCCCCAATCTTGAATTGGAATTTCGACATCAAGGCCGTTTTCATCAACGGTAATATCTTGTTTCCATAACATACCGCCATTGGTTTCAAGAGATACATACCCCGATCCCGCTACAGGTGCTTGTACATGTATTTTAGCGGTATCGCCAACTGAATAAGCTGTTTTATCAAGGCTTAATTTAACCTGATCTGGGCGAACAGCATTGGTACCATTAGTGTTATCTTCCCAATTGTAACCACTTCTAAAACGTAGACTACTGGTGATGTTATTTTTAGTATCGACAATTTCAATACGATAAGAGCCATAATCATCTGTTTGGTAACTTACTTTGGTTGTGCCACTGGCATCAATAGAAAGCGGTTGTTCTTGCGCAACAAATTCACTTGAATTGTATTCTTGATGCCATCCAGCATCGTCAGACCAGCTCCAATAATAATTACGACGTTCACGAATAATTCTCGCCTTTAAATGATTTGCAGCCAGCTTCTCGCCATCGATGTTAACATAGGCGACTTCAAACTCTGCATTAGTCCCTTTATCAACTGTCGGACTGATTTCGTACCTATCCGAAGACCAATCATAATAAGGCGATTGAGAAAACAACGCCCGCACTGCCGGCATTTGCAGATTTGGCCAAATAGTCTGGCTGGCATAACGTGTAACAGGACGTCCCCCAGAATCAAGTAAACTAGCTTGCAAAATAAGTTTAATTGGAGAGGCCAATTTACCCCAATTGTTAGTGTCTACCCCAACTTTTGCGATCCCATTTTTATCTAAAGTCGTCTCAATATTATCAAGTTGATGAGCAAGATTACTGTGAGTCACATCACCAATTTTATAATCGGCAAGTTCAGGGATTGAATCGATCTTCTTAACATAAACATGCCCCTCTAAACTATTACCTGCAGCAGGAGCACCATAAAGGTACCAGCCTTTCACATCAAAATTGATACTTTTATCCAACATAATAGGTTTATTTGATGCGGGCGTAATTTCCATTGCCATGCGCTCTGGCAAAAATTCTTCCACACGAAACCACGCATAACGGTAATTATCGTCCCCTAAATTAAAACGAAATGCCCATTTACCCGTTGCCGCATTAGCAGGAATAACATATTGCCATTGATATAAACCATTGGAATCAGTTTGAGCATCGATAGTAAAAGTTTCAACAACTTGATTATCCGGAGACATAACATCAACCACAATTGGTTGAACAGGCAATGGCTTACCATCGGCATTACGCAAAAGCGCATTAAAATAGACCGTTTCTTGAGGGCGATATAAGTCACGAGGACCAAAAGCAAAAAGTTGTTTTTGATAAAAAGCCGAACCCGTTAAGTTATATTCGCTTAAATCTAATGCACCGCGATCCAAATTTAGCAACGAAATCTGTTTGCCATCATTGGCGGTAAGTAAGCCATAATCCATACCTCTTGGTAAAGCCACTTCAGCATAACCTGTGGCATCCGTTTTAGCTGAAATAGTTGTACAGTTTTTATTGCTATCTCGAATACTTTTGGTACATAGCACCGATAAATTAATATCAGCAAGCGGTTTGCCATTGTCGAGTCCATGGGTAATGACTGATAATTTACCGTTTTCATAAACATGTACAGCAATACCAATATTACTGATTGTAAACAGCGATGCAGGATTTGAATAATCATAGCTTCCTGCTTGACTCATAACTGCAAGATAAACACCTTCTTGCTGAAGTTGTGGAATGGAAGTAAGGTTAAGTAACACAGTTTCTTGAGAATTACGTTTTGGATTCAGATCAAATCGAGATGTATAGACTAAATCAGTAAATTTATTAATATTCTTTGCGTTCCAACTGGTCATTTGGTTAATAAAACCATAATCATCAATAAAATCAGATAACTGTTCAGGTTTAACTTTAAAGAAATTCACATCAATTTTATCCACATTAAGTGTGGTAACCGGCAAACCACTCATTGATTTACTTGGCAACAAAAAACCACTGCTAGCAAATCCCACCATCGGCTTGCGATCTTGGGTTTTAATTTCCGTTTGGTAGACTTCTTTTAAACTGTTGCCATTAATTGCTGCTAACATCTTATCAATTGTCAGTTCTAATTTACGATTTGGTTCAAGATATCGATGTCTTAACTCTAATCCGTTATCTGACAGTTCCCAAGTACCGTCAACATTGCCAGCTTGGCGATCAACTAAACGAAGCAAATTAGAAAAATTAAGATTAGGATTTAAAGGCACTGAAAAGGTAATCACCAATGTACTTGAACCATCAACAATGACTTCAGAACTATCAATAACGGTTAACGCTTTATCATGATATTTTTCGATTAATTCAGGGGTTGGGTTAAAAACAGGTTTTGCTGGTTCATCTTGCGCTATTTTACTTGCATCATTGGGATCGCTAACATGGGCTGTTTCGTTATTATCAATCAATTCTGTTGCTGGTTGTGTGATGATTTGTTCAGCGCTTGCACTTTGCTTAGTATCATTATTATCACAGCCAGCTAATACTAACAGCAAGCTTAATACAGCTAAATGTTTTACTAATCGCATTTTCCACCCCGTATATAATTATTATTATTTGCTGATCTTCTTTATCTAAAATTTAATCACATATTATGTACTACCTTTTACCTTTTAGCAAAGAGTGTTTAATAAGGTTTGATGATTTTTTGTATAAAAAAGGAGTAAATAAAAAATCTATAAAATCAATATCTTTTCTGACTGCTTTTTGCAACAACCTATATCAGCTCTCGGCTTATTCTGATGCCAAATTAATGCCCCTATTCGCCTTTAGGTGTTGTGAAAAATTGGAATGTTTTTCTATAAAAATTGTTCAGGTAGATCCTTGATTTTAATTAAGTTGATTTTTAATAATTTTTAATTAAATCAAGTTGTTATGAAAATGTTTTTCAGTATTAAACATAAAACTCATCTAAAATAATAATGAGTTTTATGATTGTTCGGAAGAATAACTAAAATTTAGATTTTAATGATCAATTATTTTTGGGCGCTGAAACTAATTTTTTTAGGATAAAATTTAACATCACTCCATAAAGAGGCAAAAAGAATAATCCACAAATCAGAATTTTAAAACTATAGTCCATTAACGAAATTTCGGTCCAATGATTTGCCATAAATTCATCGCTACTTTGATAAAATGCGATAGCAAAAAAGACAATAGTATCAATACCATTACCAAAGATTGCTGATGCAGTTGGTGCAACCCACCATGATTTATTTTTTCTTAAATAGTTAAAAACAGTGATATCCATCAATTGCCCAACCAGATAAGCTGCAAAACTCGCTAGCGCTATTCGAAATACAAAACTATTAAATTCGGTCAATGCCGAAAAGCCAACCCAATGTGTCTCAAAAAATAATACCGAAATAAGGTATGAAAATAGCAATGCGGGGATCATAACCACAAAAATGATCTTTCTTGCCAAACTTGCACCATAAATTCGAATGGTCAAATCGGTGGTTAAAAAGATAAATGGAAAAGTGAAAGCCCCCCATGTGGTGTGAAAACCAAAAATATCAAATGGGATTTGGACTAAATAATTGCTTGAAGCAATAACTAAAATATGAAAAAAAGCCAACCAGTAAAGCGCTTTTTGCTGTTGCCCACGGGTAAAGTTTTTTTCTATCGATTCGAAATGATTCTTTAAGTACATCTTTTTTCCTTTTTAATGGGGTGAGAGAACCCAGTTATTAATAAATCTATCTAGTCTTAGCCATATATTCTTGCAAGCCCTTATCGCGCAGCAAACAGCTAGGACACTTGCCACATCCCCCTTCAACCCCGTAATAACAGGTGTGGGTATATTGTTGGACATAATCAAGATAGCCCAGTTTATCGGCTATTTCCCATGTTTGTGCTTTGGTCAAATACATCAGTGGTGTAATAAGATTAAACGCATAATCCATGGCTAAATTCATCGATACATTCATTGATTTAATAAAGATATCACGACAATCTGGATAACCACTAAAGTCGGTTTCACAAACTCCAATAATAATGTCAGAAATGCCCTGCTGCTTGGCATGGCAGCCAGCTAAAAGTAAAAAGAGCATATTACGCCCATCCACAAAGGTATTAGGATAATCGCCATCTTGAGCCGATTTAATTTCTTGTGAGTCGTCGATGAGCGCATTATTCGTGGTTTGTTTGATAACTGATGTATCAATGACAGTTTGCTTTATACCTAAATCTTTAGCGATCCATTTGGCTTTTTCAAGCTCAATTGCATGACGTTGACCATAATGAAAGCTGATTGCCTGAACATTTTCACGTCCATAATCAGCAATGGCTTGCAGTAAGCAGGTAGTTGAATCTTGCCCGCCAGAAAATATAACGAGTGCTTTACGAGTTTGCATTAACAGTTCCTGTTTGGATGGATTATAAATTAGCGATTATCCACTTTTTCTGGATACATATCGTGATTAGCTAATCGATTTGCCGCAACTTGTTGCCAATGGGTATCTGATTTTCCATAGTTGGCATAAGGATCAATCGAAATACCACCGCGTGGTGTAAATTTTCCCCAAACTTCAATATATTTAGGATCCATTAATTTAATTAGATCTTTCATGATGATATTAATACAATCTTCGTGATAATCACCATGATTACGAAAGCTAAATAAATAAAGCTTTAGCGATTTACTTTCAACCATTTTGATATTGGGTATGTACGAAATATAAATCGTTGCAAAATCAGGCTGACCAGTGATGGGGCAAAGGCTAGTAAACTCTGGGCAATTAAATTTAACAAAATAGTCGTTATTCGGATGTTTATTATCGAACGTTTCGAGTATTTCAGGACAATAGGTTGTAGGATAGCGAACAGACTGATCGCCTAGTAGTGTAATTTTACTCATGATATTTCCTTAGTTTTTTAGCGTGGGAGGTTTACGAACCACGTAACAAGCCGCACACCATACTCTTTTTAAATAAAAAAGTCTAGTGTGACAAAGAATGCAAAATATCAAACTAACCCCATCAACAGTAACTATTGATGGGGTTAATGATAAAAACATAGTAGAAAGGCAATCGAAGCGGGTGAATAATCTACCTGTTACCGCTTATCTTAATTTTAATTCTTGATAAAATTTAGCTAATTCAGTTTTTGCTTCATTGAGTTCTTGTTCTGCCTCTGATAATTTTGCTTGTTGTTTGGCAATTTTGTGTTCATCACCTTTTGTTTTTGCCTGATTCAATTCTTGAGATCTTTTGACAACTTTATCTGTCTTTTCTTGAATTTTTTTATTATATTTTTCTTCTAACTTATCATTTGAACAATAATTATTGACATCATGTAATGCCTTTTCAAGCCCTTGAACTTGATGAGAATTATTATTTTTTTTAGCATAATCAATCTGTGTTTCAATAGTTTGTTTTTTGCTTTCACACGTTAATCCTTCAGAATGTTCTGAAGCATAAGCGCCAAGCGAAGAAAAAACTGCCATAGTAATAATGGTTAATTTAGTCATGACTCGAATTACTGATTTCATATCAATCCCCCCTTTACCTTATTTTCTTAACTGAACCAAATCAACTTTATGATCTTTACCTTTAGTCAGGATTAAACTTGCCCTTTCCTTTGTAGGTAAGATGTTTTCAACCAAATTTAATTCATTAATTTCACGCCAAAGGCGATTAGCAATGTTTACGGCCTCTTGTTCTGGCAGTTTTGAGTAATGGTTAAAGTAAGAGTTGGGATCACTAAATGCACCAGCTCTAAATTTTAAAAAGCGGTTCACATACCAATCATGTAATAACGAAACCTCGGCATCAACATAAATGGAAAAATCGACATAATCAGAAACAAAAACACGGTTATTTGCTTGCGGATAATTCAAGGTGCTTTGTAGTACATTTAATCCTTCAAGAATCAAAATATCTGGACTATCAATCACCATTTCTTCACCTTCGACAATATCATAAACCAGATGAGAATACACCGGTGCTTTAACGTTAGCTTGTCCTGACTTTATATCCGCAACAAAATTGATCAGTTTTTTAATATCATATGATTGTGGAAAGCCTTTTTTGTTCATTATTCCACGTTCTTCAAGGCATTTATTGGGGTATAAAAATCCATCGGTTGTTACTAAAGCTACTTTACGATGCTCTGGCCAACGCGTTAACAATGCCTGCAATACCCTTGCTGTTGTGCTTTTGCCTACTGCAACGCTACCGGCAATACCGATGATATAAGGGATTTTGTGACTTTTGCCTAAAAACTTAGACAGTACCGCCTGCCGGCTAAAGCTATTACTAATATAATAATTAAGCAATCTTGATAAAGGTAAATAGATGTCACTGACTTCATCCATCGATAAGTCTTCATTAATGCCTTGTAAAGAAGTTAACTCGTCAGGGGTTAACGTCATCGGTACAGCATTACGCAAACTTGCCCATTCTTGACGATTAAATTGCATATAAGGGCTCAAATGATTTTTCATTTTATTTTGTTCTCTAATTCGATCTGACAAATTTATTAGGCTCAGATTATACATAAATCTCTTTTTTTACAATCTTAAATTAGCATGGCCGCTTCATCATAGCTATATTTAAGACTTACTGATAAAATACGTTTGTTAAATGATTAACCCTAATATTAAACAGAGATTGTATGTTAAAGAATAAATCGAAACAAAAAACTAAAAAAAGCCGTCAAGAGATTAATGAAGAGTCTCGTGAGCTAAAGCGCAAACGTAAGCACAAAGGCTTACCAAGTGGCTCTCGTTTTAATAATCAAGATTATAGCAAAAATAAAAATTCGACAAACAAAAGCAAAGATCCACGCATTGGCAGTAAAAAACCGATTTCATTAGTTGTTGAAAGTGCTAGCAATGCAATAAAACCCGTTAAACAACCGAAACCGGCTAAAACAGTTTTATCGCCACAACAAGAATTAAAACAATTAGAAAACGATCCAAAATTAGATATGTTACTGGATCTAGTCGAGCAAAATGCCAAACTCACTAAAGAGCAACAAATTTATTTTGATAGCAAATTAAATCGTATTGATGAGTTGATGCAAGAGCTGGGTTATACTGATGATGATTTTGAAGATGAAGACGAAAAAAAAGAAGATATTGTTAGTTTATTAAAACGAAACTCATAAGAGACAACTGTCATTAGTACTTATGAGTATCTTCTCAATGCAAGCAGAAATACGATCCTAATCATTTAATTTTTGCTCATAATTTAAAATTAAAAACTATTATTTTTTATAAAATCTATTAATAACTTAAAAAGCGAGCGGATCATAATGCCAATATTAATTATGTTAAGTTTATATTTTGGGTTATTAATCTGCACATTGTTATATTTAAATAAAACTAATCGAATCAAAATTAAAACAAAAATCAGAAACCAACAAAAGCAACCACTAAAAATTTACAAAAATAACAACATTAAACACAGCTCTAAACGGAAGCAAAAGCATGACTGATATGCAATTATGGGATCAGGCGTTAATTGAAAAATATAACTATTCTGGTCCAAGATATACCTCTTACCCTACTGCACTTGAATTTAATGAAAATTTTAATGAACAGGATTTTTTATCGGCAGCAGCACGTTACACAACAAAGCCATTATCGCTTTATGTGCATATTCCGTTTTGCCATAAGCTTTGTTATTTTTGCGGTTGTAATAAATTCATTACTCGCCAAACGCAAAAAGTCACCAAATACTTAGATATTTTAGATATTGAAATTGCCGAACGTGCCAAATTGTTTAACAATCGAACAGTAACCCAAATGCACTGGGGTGGCGGCACGCCGACTTTTTTAACTGATTATGAAATCACTCGACTAATAACTTCGCTAAAAAAGCATTTCAACTTTGCCGATAACGCTGAACTTTCGATCGAAATCGATCCGCGAGAAATTACCCCACAAACTATTGATCATTTAGCTCACGTTGGGTTTAATCGATTAAGCATGGGAATTCAAGATTTTAATCATGAAATTCAAAATCTGATTAATCGCGAACAAGATGAAACATTAATACGTTCTCTTATTGATCAAGCTCGCAAAAATAATTTTGACTCCATTAGTCTAGATCTCATTTATGGCTTACCCAAACAAACAGTCGCTAGTTTTACCGAAACGCTTAATAAAGTGATTGATATCTCGCCCGATCGTTTAAGTATATTTAATTACGCCCACTTGCCGAGCCGTTTTGCAGCACAACGTAAAATTAAAGATGCTGATTTACCTAATGCTAATCAAAAATTACAGATTTTATACACAAGTATTCAAAAACTAACCAAAGCGGGATATCAATTTATCGGCATGGATCATTTTGCCAAACCTACTGATGAATTAGCGATTGCACAAAAAGAAAATCTGCTGCACCGTAATTTTCAGGGCTACACAACGCAAGGAGATGCAGATTTACTTGGGCTGGGGGTATCAGCCATTAGTATGTTAGGTGATAGTTATGCACAAAACCAGAAAGATCTTAGAGCTTATCAAAGTCAAGTTGAACAAAAAGGTCATGGATTATGGAAAGGATTTAATTTACATCAAGATGATATTATTCGTCGTGATGTAATCAAGCAACTCATTTGCCACTTTTATTTAGATAAAAAAGCAATAGAAGAACACTTTCATATCCAGTTCGATAACTATTTTGCTGAAGACTTAAAACTACTCGCTCCATTGCAACAAGATGGATTAGTCACAGTAAATGACAAGATAATTAAAGTTCAACCTAAAGGGCATTTATTGATACGCAATATTTGCATGTGCTTTGATATTTATATGCGAAAAATGGCAAGGCAGCAACAGTTTTCCAGAGTTATTTAATTTGATATCGTTTTTCAAATTACTGAAACAACGCGAGTGATTCCTATAAAATAAATATTATGATAAGATTTAGTCCAAATTAATAAAAAAAGTAATAACTTGTTAATTTTATTGTGTTATTAAAGGTTAGCCCTTAATAACACAATTTTAGTCTTTAAACATGAAATTTTATTTTTAATAAGGAGTATATTTATAAAATGGGATTGACGAATAAATTAGTAGAAGTATTTCCAACTCGCCCTTTAAAAGTTATGAAACTAAAGCAAGAAGGCTCATTTCATCAAATAAGAAGAATAAGTGCAGCAATAATTTTATTTGTGTTAGCTATGTTTATGGGCATAAGAAATTATCCTGGATTAATTGATGATTATAAAATATCACGGAATCCAGTTGTGGTTAACTATGATGTAGAAGGAACATGTCGTGCAAAACGTGCGGTTGATAACTGTTCAGTGAAAATTACCACTGATACAGGACAAGTTATTAAGCGTGATTATACTTTCATTGGAGGGAAAAAAGGAAATTATCAAGTTGTAACTGTAGCTTCGGCCGATGATCCATCACTAGTAACAATCGATTTAGCTATTGAGAATATGCGAACTGTATTTGTGGCTACTACTGGTCTTATTCTTTTGTTGTTGTTGGTTACATGGATGAGTTTAGGATGTTTCTTAAGAACACATAAAATGACAAAAGTTATCAAGGAAATTAACGGGCAAAAATTAACACCTGTTATTGTGCCAGTTAAATTAGTTTCTTATGGTAAAACAATAACAGCTTTATATCGTGCAAACAATGCACAAGGAATAAATGCTAAATATGCAGCCAATTTTAATAAAGACTTAAACGGTGGACCAATCATTATAGGTGATAGGATTAGAAATAAATGTAATGTGTTGGCCGTAGTCGGAGAAAGCAACTCTGTTCCTATTCTTCTTGATCAAGAATTTACGCGCTGTGATTTTACCTATAATGAAATGCAGGCATTAAAAGAAGCTCTCTCTTAATCCAGATATGATATCAAGAATAGTGAAATCAGTTTAAGTTTAAATATTTAAATTTTATACATAGGGCGATAACATCGCCCTCAGATTGATGACAAACCTCGATATAATTCGGAGTTTATTTTTTTATTTAAACCATAAATAGGATTTTTAATTTGGATTTTATTAAATAAATTAGGGGCTGTTGATCTTTGCTGTACATAAATCACTCAACAATACATTGGCAGCCACATTAACATAAATGCCAGTGATACCATACTGGCATAATTCCTTTCTAACTTATCGTATCTACTTGATATTGAACGATATTGCTTGATTCTAGCAAAGGCATTCTCGACTAAATGACGATAGCGATAAAGGCACCTATCCATACTGCTTTTATCTATATCCTTACCATAATTACGTTTAGCAATCACCGT